>JAIRSL010000324.1 GCA_031255475.1 Treponema sp. | reverse complement strand
ATATCCGCCCGCTTATCATAGGCTTTTTTCCCTTTACAGAGGCCCAATTCCACCTTTACCCTGCCGTTTTTAAAGTAAAACGAAAGCGGTATAAGGGTGTAGCCTTTCTCTTCCACCTTTCGGGTGATCCGCTTAATCTCTTCCCGGTGGAGGAGGAGCTTTTTCTTCCGGTCCGGATCGTGGTTAAAGACCGAAGAAAAGGGGTTTTCCGCGATCCTGAGGGATCTAAGCCAGACTTCGCCGGCCGCTACCTCGGCCCAGGCATCGGGGAAAGAAATTTTACCGTCCCGAAAGGACTTTACTTCGGTCCCCAGGAGTTCAATGCCGCACTCGTACTTTTCGTCCACGGCGTAATCAAACCGGGCTTTCCGGTTTACGGCAATGATCTTGATTCCCGCGGATTCACTCATTGCCGGCGCCTTTTTTGGGGGCAATAACGGGCCTAAAGGATACGAAGGGAGAGCAGAACCGGGGCGGCAGAGAGGCCCGCGTCCCCGTGTTTACGGAACCGGCTTGGTTTATCCAGGCGCCGCCTCTGAGGGACCGTTCCGGGGAACCGATGAGGGCGGCTTCTTTCGGCGCGGGAAGAAAGTCCAGAGGCGCATAGAGGTCTTTGCACCATTCCCAGAGGCTTCCCGTAGTGTCCCGGATTCCGCCGGGAACCGAGGCGGCGTATTCCCATTCCGCCTCCGTGGGAAGCCGGACCTCGCAGGACGAGAGAGCCGGCGGGAGAAGCCCGGTAAGCCATTCGCAGTAGGCTTCCGCGGCGTACCATGAAACGGAGGAGATTCCGGCATCGGGCAGTCCGCCGGTAAACGGGACAAGGTAATCCTCCGTAACCAGGCCCTGGTCCCTGAGGGCGGCGGCGGCCCGGGGATCCCACCGGGGATTGGCGTCCAGGAAGGCCGCCCAGGCCGAAGGGGATATTGCCGCGGCCGCTATATGAAAGCCCCCTACAGAAACCCGGCGGGGAACGGCGCCCCCGGTTACAAAGGCGCCTCCGGCTGTTTCCTTAAAACCTATCCCCGCTATTTCGACG
Organism: Treponema sp.; assembly: GCA_031255475.1. GTDB lineage: Bacteria > Spirochaetota > Spirochaetia > Treponematales > Breznakiellaceae > JAIRLK01. The sequence goes on along the minus strand of JAIRSL010000324.1, from coordinate 4,775 downwards.
CTCCGGGAGAACGGGGCCGGGGGCATATCCGGCGCGGCAACGGCGGAGGACGCCCCGGCATACCACGCGGAATCCCTCATAACGGCAGCCGCCTCCGCCGGGAGGTAATCGGCGAGAGCGGCGGCAGCCGCCGGGGTTTCGGACAGACGGGCGATGAGGCCCCTAAGGGAGGCCGGGAGCGACACCGGAGACGGGGAAAGCCCCCCGTTACCGGCCAGGAACTCCGCCCGCAGGAAGTCCCGCTGGGCGGCCCGGGTAACCGCAAATCTGAAGGCCGCGCCGAGAACGCCGTCCATGGCGTCCCGGACCGTGGGATCGGCAACGGCGGGTCCCGCCCGGTAAACCCCCTCTGAAAGGCTCAGGGGTATCTGATAGGCGGCGGTGGGTTCCCCCGCCAGGGACCACGCCGCAAATTCCGCCGCCCCGCGGATCAGGGGATCCAGGGGCTCGGCCGCGTTCAGGATTCCCGTCACAGGCGTCCGCCGGGGCACGAAAACCGAGGCGAAAACCCGGCCGGAAATTTCGGATTCTATGGTTAAGGGGGTGAATCCCGGAAGGACCAGTTCAAAAACCCGCTTCCCGGAGGGGACAAAAACTTCGCAGGGGGTGGTTCCCCCGTAGATGCCGTCAATCCTGACAGCCGCTCCCGCAGGCTCCGAGCGGAGGACGGCAATGCTGCCGGGCCTGGAAAGGCCGGGGTAAATCAATATAAAAAAAAGGACGGCCAGGATGATGAGGGAATAGATTCCGGCAAGATACACGCCGGGCCTGATGCCGAAAACAGGGGGCAGCCTGACCCGGTCTTCCGGAAGAACCTCGTCCGGCCGGGGTCGCGCCGGGGCTTTGCCGCCCTTCTTCCCGTTTCCTGAGGATGTTTTTTTCATTTTTCTATCGATCATGGCCGCATTATAGGGTTCCCGTTCGTCCCTTGTCAACGATAAGAGCTTCATGCTATGTTTAAACAGTATATGGTAAGGGAAAATGATTTTTTTGATCGGCTCCGGGTGCTGACCGAGACGTATCTTACCCGGCGGCGGCGGGTTAAACGGCTCAAAAAAGAAAAACTACAGGCGAAAAATCCTATTATTGACTGGGTGGAAGCCTTTATATGGGCCGCCGGCATGGTACTTCTCATCAACCAATATCTCTTTCAGGCCTATGCCATTCCTTCAGGTTCCATGATCGATACCCTGCTCATTAGAGACCGCATCTTTGTAAACAAGATTATCTTTGGCCCGGAACTTCTGCCCGGCGTGGGAAAACTTCCAAGCCCCGTAAAGCCCCGGCGGAACGACGTGATAATCTTTGAGAATCCTTCGTATATTTCCCGCGGGCCTGCTTTTGACATAGCCCAGCGGATCCTCTACATGCTTACCCTGTCTCTTGTTGACATAGACCGGGACGAGAACGGGGAGCCTAAAGCCCATTTCCTCATAAAACGGGCGGCAGGCACGGGAGGGGACCGGTTTGTTTCCGAAAAGGGCGAGATGCGGATACGGTTTGCCGGAGAAGACCGCTGGGTAAACGAGAGGGATTATAATGCCGTTCGTAACGTCAGGCATAACCTGAGCCGGCTTATGCCCGAATCCGCTTATCCGGCCCTGGAAGCCGCGGGAAAGGCGGCGGCCTACAGGGACCTGGGCCTCAACGCGCCGGCGGACATCGTGTCCCTCGCTTCCCGGGCCAATGTCATCCAATATCCGGATTCTTTTTCCTACGGCCGGGCCCGGCTTGAAATCCTCCGGGGGGCCTATCCCCAGGATGGCCGTTACAGGGCGGCCCTGGCCCGGCAAACCCTGGGCTGGTATGTTCCCGAAGGATATATACTTCCCCTGGGAGATAACCGGGATAATTCCCGGGACGGCCGGTATTTCGGTCCGGTAAAAGAGAGCAAGGTCCTGGGGAAAGCCCTTATCATCTACTGGCCTTTGGCGCGGATGGGGGGCATACAGTGAATCGGTATGGCTCATAAATGGCTTAAATATTCCTATGCCGCTCAAAAAGATCAGCGCCACCGCATCCGCTGGTGGGTGATCCTCTTTACGGCGTTTTTTCTGCTTTACATGGCGTTCTCGACGTTCTTCTTTTCCGCGGGGGTTCTTGAAAACGATACCATGCAGCCGGGGCTCCATAAGGGCGACCGGTTCATCCTGTCGTCTTTTGTCTACCGTCTGCTTCCCGATGAAGCGGCCATAGGCAGCCTGCGGCGGGGCAGCATAGTCCTGGTGGACACCGGCCGTGGGAGAAAGCAGGGGTTTGTCTCCGGCATACTGGACACCCTGATCCGGTTTTTCACCGCCCAGCGGATAGGCGTGGCCGGCCGCGAAGGGCATTATTTCATCAAGCGGGTTATCGCTTTGCCGGGAGACGAGATTTCCATGAGCAACTTCGTCATCCGGGTCAAGCCTTCCGGCAGTTCCTACGGGCTCACCGAATTTGAGCTTGCCGACCGGCCGTATGACGTGACCATCCCCCAGATTCCCGCCCTGTGGGACGAATCCCTGCCTTTTTCGGGCTATATGGAAAGGATGGTCCTGGGCGAGGACGAGTATTTTGTTCTTTCCGATGACCGGAGCGGTACCAACGATTCCCGTACCTGGGGCGCTATCCCCATAGATTTCATCGCCGGAAAGGTTCTGTTCCGCTACTGGCCGGTAACCCGCCTTGGCCGGCCCTGAGGGGTAACGGGCGTCCGCGATTGGAGCGCCTGGTCCGCGCCCCCCGCAAGCGTCCCAAGCTGGCCGCACGCGCCGCCTATCGCCCGGCCTTTCCTGAAACGCCGGGTAACCGTAAGGCCCAGCTTTTCAAGGCGCGAACGCAGGCGGGCGATTTCCCCGGCGTCCGGTTCCCGTAACGGCCGGCCCTCAAAGCGCATCCCTTCTACCGGATTCCAGGGTATCAGGTTTACCGCCGCGTCAAGACCGCGGGCAAACTCCGCCAGGGCTTCCGCGTCCTGGGGACGGGTATTGATGCCTCCTAAAAGGACCATTTCCAGGGTGACGCGCCGGCCCGCCCGCTCCTGATAACGGCGGAGGGCTTCTTTTACGGCGGGAAGAGGGTTGGCGGCGGTTACCGGCATAAGGCGGCGGCGGAGTTCCTCGTCCGCCGTGGTGAGGGACAGGGCCAGACGGAGGCGGGGGCCGTTTTCCGCGAGATCCCGAATCCCCGGGACAACGCCGCTTGTGGAAACGGTAATACGCCGGGGGGAAAAATCCGCCCCGCCGCCGGTCAGGGCCGCTACGGCCCTGCGGAGTTCCCCCAAATTGAGCAGGGGTTCCCCCATACCCATAAACACGATGTTGGCGATGTCCCCCTCAATTTCCCGAAGCCGGAAAAACTGGCTCGCTATCTCGGAGGAATCCAGGTTACGGTGAAAGCCCAGGGCGCCGGTCTTGCAGAAGACGCATCCCATGGGGCAGCCGGCCTGGGTGGAAAGGCAGGCGGTCCTGCGCCCTTCCCCATCGGTGAGCAGCACCGCTTCCACGCAGTACCCGTCACTCAGGGTAATTCCAAGTTTCACCGTGCCGTCCGGATCCCGAAGCCCGGCGGATACTTCGCCTGCATAGAGGGTGAACCGCTTGCCCAGTTCCGCCCGGAGGGAAAGGGGAAGGTCGGTCATATCGTCGAAGGTTCCGGCGCCCCGGCTTATCCAGGAACGGATCTGCCTTGCCCGGTATGCGGGCAGGGGGGCAAGAAGAGCCGCCATCTCCTCCGGGGGAAGCCCGGAAAGGGCGGGATTCCCGGCGCCGGGAGACATGTCAGGCCCTTAATTTTTCCAGGAATTCGATGACGGCCAGGTTCCGCAGCCCCAATTTCTGGAATTCCGAAAGAACCTCTATGGCCTGTTTCCGGTCCCCTTTCCTGGCGTAACAATCCGCCAATTCAATGTAAAACCGGTAGTTTTTGGTATCCTGCTGGATAAGGCGGCGCAGGGATTCAATGGCCTCATCGTATTTGCCCTGAACTTTGGCGATTATCGCCAGCCCCAACACCGCGTAGGTATCGAATTCGATGTTTAAGGCCCGGTGGTAATACTCCGATGCCTTTTCATAATCGTCCAGGTTGCGGTAGGCATCCCCGGCCCGGGTCAGGATAACCTTGTTCCGGGGGTCCTGCTCCAAAATACGGTTCCAGTATTCCAGGGGACGGTGCAACTGATTCAGCCCCCGGTAACAGTCGGCCAGGCCGAAAAGGGCGTAGAAGTTGTAGGGATCCCGTTCCAGGGCTTTTTCAAAATAACTGATCCCGTTCTCGAAGGTCTTAAGTTTCCGGTGGCAGTTTCCTATGGAGGTCAGTACCCGGATATCCACGTTTTCCCCGTTGGTTTCCAGCATCTTTTCCCAGTAAAACAGGGCGTCCCGGTATTCCTTAAAATCGTAATGCAGATGACCCAAGCCTATAATGGCGTAGGGATTTTGAGATTCCATCTCCAGAACCCGTAGGTACACCATCTTGGAATGTTTAAAATCCCGGATCTTCCGGTAAGCGTCGGCCACCCGGGTCAGGACGGTGATGTTCTTGTCGTCGTGAACCAGGTATTGTTCCCATATTTCTATAGCCCGGTGGTACTGATTCAGGGCTTTATAGCAGTCGGCCAGGCCGAACAAGGCGTAGTTATTCCCCGGATGGCGGCTGAGGCAGCGCTTGTAATACTCCACAGCCTCCCGGAAAGCACCCCGTTTCCGGGTCGCGTCCCCCAGGCCGACCAGGGCGTAATTGTTATTTTCATCTACATATAGGATTCTGTTGAAGCAGTCTATGGCTTCGGCAACCTT
>JAIRSL010000004.1 GCA_031255475.1 Treponema sp. | reverse complement strand
CCCGCAGTCTGCTACGGGAAGCTTATTTTTTCAGCAGGAGGGTGTCTATGTCCTGAAGTTCGGGCATCCGACTGTAAAAAGGCGGAAAACCTTTGGCGTTTTGCTTATCCAGTTCCACGAGGCTGATATACAGTTCGTATACCCAATCCGCGAATAACTGGAGATTGCTGCCGAAGGCATTAACCGCCATATCCTGTAAAACCTTGTCGGATTCGCCGGATCCGCTTTTTTCTATGCGCTTTTTCAGGGTGGGAACAATTTCCCTGCGGGCTAACGCAATGAACCGCGCGGCCGCGCCGATTTCCCGGTAAAGCTCGTCCAGAAGAAATCCCCGGCCGGGGAATTGATCTGTCTTTGCGGTAAGCGCCTCCAGGAGATCCCAATTCTGTTTTTCCAGGGGAAGTTGAAGAAGGACGGGACGGATGAACCGGTTGGTGATATTGCTCCGGTAATGATCGCCGATCCGTTCAATCATTTGGACGATTCGAACATTCCGAATTTGCAATATTTGCATACTATCATAATATCGGGACATTTCAGGATTGACAAGTATAGACAGTAAAAATAGGATCGATGGTATGAGTATACTCCGTATGATTCGTAGCGAAGGGTTTCATACCTCACCCTTCATGGCGAGGTTGTTGATTACGCCCCGAATTATGGTATGCCGGCGGCTTATCCCGGCCTTCTTCCTGGTTCTGTTCAGTTCCTGCGGCTTTTTGAAAGCGGCCTTAGGAGCGGGTGAAACCGCCGTTGCCGTCCTCTGGACGGACAGGCCTGAATTTGCCCTGTATGCCGAAGACTTTAACGCCGGCCAGGACCGTTATAAAATCGAGGTACGGTATTTTGAATCCCCGGCGCAAAAGCTGACGGATACCGAGGAATATCCCGATATTGTGGCCGGAAGCTGGCTAAAAAGCACTTCCACCAGGACTTTGTTCCGGCCTCTGGACAATCTTTTACGGAATCAGTCCGTTGATCCCTCCGCTTTTTACGCGCGGCTCCTCGCCCTGGGCCGCATAGAAGACAAGCAATACCTGTTCCCGGTTTCGTTTAATATCCCCGCCCTGGTTTTTTCCCGGGAAAACGGCGGGCTCTTTTCCGGTTTCTTCGTAACCGATCTCGAAGAAATTAAATCCCTTGGAAAAGCGTATAATCTTGAAACCAACGGTTCCTTTTCCCGGTTGGGCTTTTCTCCCGCCTGGAACAACGAATTCCTCTTTCTAACCGCAACCTTGTTTGACACCTCCTTCCGGGAAGCGTCCCCCCTTGCCTGGGATGTCCGGGCCCTGGACCGGGCCGTTCTCTACATTCGGGAATGGATACAGGAGGCGAATACCGGCATTGAAGCGGAAGACGACTTCGCCTTTAAATATTTCTACGATCCTCCCTCAAAACTGGCCGTTACGGGGCGTATTCTCTTTACCTATATGGACAGTTCCGAATTTTTTACCCTGAGCGAGGAACAGCGGTCCAATCTTGATTTCCGCTGGATAGCGGGCAATGACGCCATCCCTCTGTCGGAGGACGCCACGTATTTCGGCATCTGTAAAGCCGGAAAAGCCCCAAAAGCAGCCGCGGCCTTTACCCAGTGGTTTTTCCGGGAAGAAACCCAGCGGAATTTTATGGAAAAAAGCAGGGCCACCAGGCTGAACGAAACCCTCTTCGGCATAGCAAACGGGTTCTCCGCCCTTAAAATCGTTACCGAACAGGTCTTCCCCCAGTATTACCCCGAACTACTCGGCCACGTGCCCCCGGAAACTTTTCTTTCGCCCCCCAACATCCTCCCCAGGAATTGGACGGCTCTTAAAGAAAGGGTTATACTTCCGTACCTTCACGACCGTATACGCGGTTCTTCCGGGGAAGAAGTCCGTTCCCTGGAACGGAGCCTTACCGACTGGCTCAGGGTCAACCGGGGATCATAACCGGGGTCTGTCCGCAGGATATCCGCGTGACGGCCGCATCCGGCTATGGTTATTCTGCTGGGCGGCCTGCCGGGTTTATTTTTGCAACATCATCATCGGGTTCATTATGAGGCCCGACATACGGGGAGTAAGTTCGGTCATATCAGCATTGAGAATGAAGAAAAGCCGCCCCGGGGGAAGGCTCCGATAGAATGGTTGCGGAAACTTCGTTTCCGATGGCGGCCAGTGACGGCCCGCCCAGAGTAAAGACGATATGGATAGGGCTGATGAAGTTATATATTCTGCTGGCGTACCGGGAGTACCTCGTATGATTCCGTGGGTCAAGTTTAGCCTTTAGGGCGGGGTATCGTCATTATGCCCAAATCAAACATACTTTGCGCCGTAGCGATGATGGCGTCTTCGGCCGAACGCGGCTGCCACCCCAGCATTTTTTTTGCTTTTTCATTACTGCACGCCGTGTTTTGACCAAGGAACGTTGCCGGCATTCGTAAATCCTTATTAAAAAGCGCTAAAATTTTAACAACAAAATCCGGAACTTCTCGCGTGGAAACTTTATCTGCTTTGCCGCCAAAATGTTTTTTGAGTATTTCAACAAGTTGTTTGTAAGTCAAATTTTCACCCGCTGTTGCAAGAAAACGTTCACCAGCTGCTTCCGGGCGTTCCATTGCCAGAATATGCAGGTCCGCCACATCACGAATATCCACGTAGTCAAACCCCATGTGCAGTAAATTCTTCATTTTGCCTTCAAATATATTTTTAATTATCCGGTTTGAATGTGAAAAATCTTTACCTAAAACAGGTCCCATAACGGCAACAGGCAGGATGCTTGCGAGTTCCATATCATTTTCTTTTGCAAATTTCCACGCTTCTTGTTCGGCCCGTGTTTTTGAACGCTGATATGCGTTAATTGGCGCGTTCAAATTTGTCCAATCTTTTTCTGTAAAAATTTCAGGATGATTTTTATGACCCGCAAGTACCGCGCCCGATGCGGAAGTCAAAACAATGCGTTTCACACCTGATTTTTTGGACGCCCTGAATACATTTAACACGCCGTCAACCGCCATTTTAACCATTGCGTCATCCGCTTCAGGACGTGTCGCGGGCGTTGGAGAGGCAACGTGCATTACATAAGCTGCGCCCGCCGCGGCTTCCAGCCAATTTTCTTCGTGCGTTAAATCCGCCTGAATAAATTCCAAATTATCGAAGTTTGAAATCCCGGCATGTGTGAGCATGGATTTAACTTCCTCTTGCCGTGACATCGTGCGTAAAGTCGCACGAACCTTATAGCCTTTCTGCAAGAGTTTTGCCATTGTGTG
>JAIRSL010000002.1 GCA_031255475.1 Treponema sp. | reverse complement strand
GTCTCGCGGTCGTCCAGCACCTCCAGGGTTTCGGTCTTGTAGAAAGCCCTGATGATGTCTTCCCTGGAGGTATACCCCAGGGCCCGGAGGAAGATGGTCCCCAGGATGCGCTTTTTGCGGTCTATCTTTGCGTAGATAAGCTCCCGCTTTTGGTCTATTTCAAACTCCAGCCAGGACCCCCGGTAGGGGATGATCCTGGAAGAAAAAATTCCCTTTTCATGGCTGAAAATAACGCCCGGCGACCGGTGTATCTGGGAAACCACCACCCGTTCTGCGCCGTTTATGATGAACGTCCCCCGTTCACTCATGATGGGGATATCCCCCATGTAGATGTCCTTCTGGCGGATTTCACCGGTCTGCTGGAAGATCAGGTTGATCCGGGCTTTCAGCGGCGCCGCATAGGTCAGCCCTTTTTGTTTGCAGTCATGCTCGAAAAATTTGATGTTCTCTTCGTCCAGCATATAGTATTCGTATTCCAAAACCATATCGCCGTTGGGACTTTCAATGGGAAACGTGTTACGGAACACTTCCTCTAAGCCCTGCACTTCCGGGGGTTCTTGATTCCGCAGTCTTTCCCGTTGGAGAAAACGCTCGTAAGAGCGAAGCTGTATATCAATAAGGTCAGGCAAGTCCATGACATCCTGAATATCCTTTCCGATATAAGTCCGTTTTGCGATAGTCTTTTGTTTTACCATATATTACCCCCTGCTATTGGCTCCCGGGCAAACCGGGTGAACGTATTTTTTAATTTCCGGACGGCAGCCTGGACCGAAACCGCCCGCATCCGTGTTCCCAAAGAAACACCCCACAAAATTCACAAAAGCCCCGGTCTGAACCGGCAGCTTTAAGAATAGACAGAAAAGACCCTAAGGCCTTTTCCGTCATTCCGTTTAGAGAGAAACAAAACTGTCTTGAGCTGCCCTAAGGCCGCAAATATTCTACTGAATTTCAACCGTACCGCCGGCGGCAGTGACCTGATCCTTGATTTTAGCGGCTTCTTCCTTGGAGACATTTTCCTTGATCGGCTTGGGAGCCCCTTCAACAAGGTCTTTTGCCTCTTTAAGTCCCAGGCCGGTAACCGCCCGGACTTCCTTGATAACCGAAATTTTCTTGGAATCATCATAAGCCTTAAGAATGACGTTGAATTCCGTCTTCTCCTCAACGGCTTCAGCAGCGGCTCCCGCACCGGGGGCGGCCGCGGCCACAGCTACGGGAGCGGCGGCGGAAACTCCGAATTTTTCTTCCATAGCTTTTACCAGTTCCGAAACCTCCAGAACCGTCATGGAAGAGATCGCTTCAATAATCTGATCGGTAGTAAGGGCTGCCATATTATCTTCTCCTTAAAAATATACAAGTTTCGCGCTTCATACGAACCGCGTCCGGTTGCCCGGATTTACCCCCACAGGACAGCAGCCGCGGAAAAATTCCGACGAAGCCTGAAGGGGCTTACATAAAACCATTCGGCCAAACAGATCAAGCGGGCATAACCCCCGACCCGTCCGGCTTCACGGCTACGTACCAGAAAACCCGGCGTGTTTTACTCGCCGGTCCCGCCGCCTTCGGCCTTCTTATCCCCAACCGCCTTGATGGTACGCACCAACCGGGCGGGAATGTCGTTGAGGGCGGCGGCCAGATTCCGGGCCGGACCGTTCATCACCGACATAAGCATAGAGATAAGTTCCAGCCTGCCGGGAAGCCTGGAGAAGGCTTCCGTCTGGGCGGCGTCATAGACGGCATCACCCACCAGGCCGCCTTTCACACCGAGGACCGGCGCTTCTTTGATGAAATCAAAGAGCAACTTGGCCACCTCATTGGCGTCCTGAGGCGCAATGGCTACCGCCGTGGGACCCGTCAAATACGCGGACACATCAGGGGCGGAAAGCTGTTCAAAGGCGATGCGGGCAAAATTGTTCTTCACCACCTTGAACCGGGCGCCTTTAGCGTCAAGCCGTCTCCGCAAAACGCTGATCTGTTCCACCGTCAATCCCCGGTAATCGGTAAAGATAAAATCTTCCGCCGTACCAAAAATTTCTTTCAGTTCATTTATCGAGGACACTTTCGCATCCTGCACTTTCTTAGCGACAATTGCCATTTGCTACTCCTCGTCCTTTATGGTGACCCACACGCCGGGACCCATGGTGGAGGACACCGAAACAGTATTGATGAATTCTCCCTTGGCATCGATGGGACGTTTCCGCTTGATTTCGGCAACTACCGTCCGGATGTTTTCGGCTACCTTCCCGGTATCCATAGAGACCTTCCCGACCGTCAGGTGAATCACCCCGGTCTTATCGGCCCGGAATTCCACCCGCCCTTTCTTGAGCTCCGACAACGCGCCCTTGAGATCAAAGGTGACGGTTCCGGTCTTGGGGTTGGGCATGAGCCCCCGGCGGCCCAGGATCATACCGAGCTTGCCTACATCCTTCATCATGTCCGGAGTCGCAACCGCCACATCGAAATCGAGCCATCCTTCTTTTATTTTGTCGATCAGGTCCTGGGCGCCGATATACGTGGCCCCGGATTCCTGGGCTTCCTTTTCCTTTTCGGCCTTGCAGAAGACCAGAATCCTCTTTTCCCCCCGGAACTGATTGGGAAGCACCACCGTATCCCGCACGGACTGGCTCTTTTTCAGGTTCAGCTTTACCGAAACATCTATCGCCTCATCGAATTTGGCGAACGCCAGGGTTTTTACCATATCCAAGGCCGGCGCCAGGGCATAGGCAACGGAAGGATCATACTTTTTCAGACTTTCGAGGTATTTTTTTCCGCGCTTCATTTTTCCACCTCAACGCCCATGGACCGGGCGGTCCCGGCAATGATCTTCACGGCCCCGTCAAGATCCCTGGCCGAAAGATCCGCCATTTTCAATTTGGCGATTTCTTCAAGTTTTGCCCGCGGGATTTTCCCCACCTTGTTCTTGTGAGGTTCCCCCGATCCCTTTTCAAGACCGATAGCCTTCTTGATCAGGACGGCCGCCGGGGGCGTCTTGAGAATAAAGGTAAAAGACTTATCGGCATAGATGGTAATAACCACCGGAATGATAAGCCCCGGTTCCATGCTCTTCGTCCGGTCGTTAAACTGCTGGACGAACTGGGGAGCGCTGACCCCGTGAGGCCCTAAGGCCGGTCCAACGGGCGGGGCCGGAGTGGCCTTACCCGCCGGGCACTGGAGCTTGACAAGGGCTGCGATCTTTTTCTTTGCCATAAAAACTCCTTCGTAGTGTGTCCGGCCATGCCGGACTAACGAGAACCGCGAGGGCTCTCTCCTACCTGGTTAAATTTGCCCCCGAAAAGGGACAACCACATTCGCTATAATTTTTCCACCTGGAGGAGGTCCACCTCCACCGGGGTATTCCTGCCGAATATGCCGACCATGACCTTGAGCTTGTTCTTCTCGTGGTTGACATCTTCAATAACCCCGGTAAAGGACTCAAAGGGACCGTCGATGATCTTGACCTGCTCTCCGGCGGCAAAGGACTGCCGCGCCCGGACAGGCCGCTCGCCTTTTATTTCTCCGGACTTTTGCAGGATAGACCGGGCTTCGTCGCCGCTAAGGGGTTGGGGCTTCCGGTCTGCCAGAGTCCCTACGAAACCCGTCACTCCCGGAATCTTGCGGATCTTGGTGCAGACGGCCTTCCATCCGGGATCGGGCAGATCCATCTCTACCAGAATATAACCGGGAAGGAATTTCCGCGTCTGGATGCGCTTTTTCCCGTCCCGGACTTCCACCACTTCCTCCGAAGGGACCTTCACATCCCGCACGATCTCCTTATCAAACTCCCCACCATCGGTCATTATGCGGATAGTTTTTTCGATCTTATTCTCGTAGCCCGAATAGACATGGAGGACATACCAGCCGGTCGACATAGTTTACCTTTTATTTAGAATATAGCCTGCACCCCAAGGAGCAGCAACACGTCCACCAAACCCAAAACCGCGGCAATAATAACGGTAGAAAAAATGACTACCTTGACGGAACTAACCACGTCATCCCGGCCCGGCCACACAACCTTCCGCAGCTCGGCGTAGGATTCCTTGACAAATTGCACTAACTTACTCATGCCATCCTCTTTTAGTGGAATCAATCCGGACCGGACACCCTTCCGGACCTCGGCTTCCCGCCCCGATCCTCCGGACCCTCTTTTATCACCAACATTCTCCCCAGGCCAGGTAGGACTCGAACCCACAACATCCGGTTTTGGAGACCGGCGCTCTACCATTAGAGCTACTGGCCTAAAAAATCATTTTATCTTTGTTTCTTTGTGCAGGGTATGCTTGCGATCAAAAGGACAATACTTGTTCATTTCCAGCTTTTCCTGTATATTCCGCCGATTCTTCTTGGTGGTATAGTTCTTCCGCTTACATTCACTGCACTGCAACGCGACGAGTTCGACCACGGTTTTTTTGCTTGCCATACATCCCCCTAACAGCCCTCAGGCTAAAATTCCCTCCGGACATGTCCGTCCCTCTGCGGGAAAACATACAGCCCTCGATCAGAATCGAACTGATGACCTTATCCTTACCATGGATATGCTCTGCCAACTGAGCTACAAGGGCGCATTATACTATACTACCATAAAAACTATATGACGTTTTGTAAAAATAGCAAATACCCAGGGTTTCGTCAAGAGGAAAGACATAGCAAAAACGAAAAAGATACTATAAAATGAGGCTGTTTCTCCCGTGCCCGCGGTCCGGGCCGGATGGGTTTTGGAACAGGCTCAATAGTCAGTTTTTATTATGGAGGGAAATATGGCAAAAGACACCAAAAAGACGGGATTTTCAGCCTATATGCCGGTTACGTTTCTGATCGGATGCGGATTTTTCACTATGGGGCTGATGGATCCCCTCTACGACACGTATGTTCCCTTGTTTCTCCGGCGGTATATAGAGTCTAACGTCCTGGTCGGGGGGGTTATGACCCTGGATAACATCTTGCAGCTTTTCCTGATTCCCGTCATTGCCGTCTGGTCCGACCGTACCCGGACCAGAATAGGCCGGCGTATGCCCTTTATTGTGGTAATGCTGCCCATTTCGGCGGTTCTGTTCCATCTGATTCCGGTTATGGCGGCCGTATCCCTCCTGGCGCTGGTTTTGATTCTTTTCGCGTTTAACATTTTTAAGACCTCGGTCCGGGGTCCCGTAGTCGCCCTCATGCCCGATACCATTCCCGGGGATTTCCGGTCCGAAGCCAACGGGGTCATCAACACCATGGGCGGGATCGGGCTTATCGTGGGGACGCTGGCCTTAACCCGGCTTATGAACATACAGGTGGGACTGCCCTTTACCGTGGCCGGCGGCTGCATCATCGCGGCAACCCTTATCCTGCTGCTGTTTGTCCGGGAACGCATCCCCGAAAACGCCGGGGAAGAGACCCGCACGCGGGTACTGGATTCGATACGGACGGTTTTTTCCGCCGGGGATTCCAGCGTGGCCCGGATACTGGTCTCCCTCTTCTTCTGGTTTATGGCTTATGAGGGGGTAAAACCCTTCCTGGGCCTGTACCTGGTGGAAGCCGTTGGAGTGGCGGAATCGAACGCGGCCCTGGCCCAGGGAATCGCGGGGATTTCCAGCGTGTTGCTGGCCATTCCCACGGGCTATTTTGCCCACCGTATGGGCCGGCGGCGGTATATCCGCTTGAGCCTGGCCCTCCTTACGGTTATTTTGCTCCTTATCCCTATAACCGGCGCCATAGCCCTGAGCAGGGATCTATCGCTGAGCGGAAGGCTGGGAATCTTCCTTATACTGATGTTCCTCTACGGTGCGGTGTGGATCGGGATTGTGGTAAATTCCTTCCCCATGCTCTGGCAGATGGCGAACTTCGATAACATGGGTATCTACACCGGGCTTTACTACACCTTTAGCCAGAGCGCGGCTATTCTTGCGCCGCCCATCACCGGGGCGGTCATCGATCTGAGCGGGTATCCGGGAATATTCGTCTTTGGCGGCGTGTGTATGCTCGTTGCCTGCTTCATCATGGGCGGCGTGTCCGCGGGAGAGGCTGCGGACAGCCCCGGCCGGTCAAAACAAGCGGTTTAACGAAAAAGACCCGCGGCGCTTTGTCCGCGGGTCAAAGAAAATACAGAGGGGCCGGCTGCCGAAACCGTACCGGCTCATGGCCGCGCTTCGTTTCCGGTCCCTCCGCGTTCCGGTCTGGGCGTATCGCCGCTATCGGGGATTAATTCCAGCCGGAAATGTCGGTTTTTTGCGGATAGTGATAGGCCGCGTTGATGGTCGGCCCCATGGTGGTTTCCTTGCGGTAAGCAGTCGTATCGACATAGACCGCATGGCCTTTGTCTTTCACAACCGCGCCTGAAGAGTTCATCACTTTATTATTGAATGAACTTTTCGGGGAGGCGCCGTCATACCCGTAAATTGTACCGCCGGTCTTTACGAACTTCGCATCCTGGCCGTGTATGTATACCCCGCCGCCGGAGGTGGAGGCGGCATTGCCCAAGATTTCCCCGTTGGTCATGATAAATGTTCCGCTCCGTATGGCTACCCCGCCACCGATGGAGGTGGTGGAATTATCCAAGATTTTCCCGCCGTTCATGGTAAATGTACCGACGCTCACGTACACCCCGCCGCCTCCGGTAGAAACGGTCGGGTCGATTTCGTAGGTGGAGGTGGTGACGGAATTACCCGAGATTATCCCGTCATTCATGATAAACGTACCGCCGTTGACGTATACGCCCCCTCCTTTGCCGCTGCACTCGATGGTCGCATTATTCGAGATTTCCCCGCCGTTCATGGTAAACGTACCATTACCCAGGTATACCCCGCTGCCGCCGGTGTTGCAGGAAGAGGTGATGGTATTATTCGAGATTTTCCCGCCATTCATGGTTAGCGTACCATTATTGATGCGTACCCCGCTGCCGCTGTAGAGGGCCGAGGTGATGGAATTGCCCGAAATTTCCCCGCCGTTTATGGTAAAAATGCTGCCGGTGTCTACGTACACCCCTCTGGCGTCATCGGCCGAAATACCGCTTCCCGCCAGAATCAGGCTGCCGTCCAAGGTTACCCTGGCTTTATTGTTCAAATACAGCAGGTTTTTTTTCTCCGGCCGGTCCGCTCCCTTGATCGTGGTTGCTTGCAGCTTCCCGTTACCCGTCTCCGGATCGTCTCTCAGGATTATGGGCGGATAGCCTCTGTTGCCGTCTATTATTATCGGCGACGACACCTTCACCGTGTCCAAAATGATGATTGCGGCATCCGGCTCATCGGCAGCCCCTTTATTCGGCCAGTCCGATGTATACACGGATGTTATCTTTTCCAGCGCCGTTTTTACCGTTGCCAGAGGATGTTCTTTATCCCCCGTATTGGTGTCCAGCCCGTTGGATTTTACATACAGCTTCTGGTACGGTTCGTCTCCCCAAATCCAGTCAATTTCGCCGCCGCCTTGTATCGTGTTGATAACCACCGGCGCGCTCACCTTTCCTCCCTTGTATACCAGAACGTATATGTCATACCCTTCCGCTCTTATTCCCGGAAGCGTTACTTGTTTCTGATGCCTCCCCGCCTCAACAGCCCCTACGGTCTTCGTATATGCGGCATATTCAGGCGCGGCGGCTCCGGTATTGACCACGGCGTAAAACACCTCTCCGGTCCCCGTGTATCCGGCCGTAGTAAACGCTATATCAGGCGTGGTCGAATTTGCGGGTCCTTTAAACACCCCGTCTTTTATTATCAGATCGCCACCCTGCGGGTTTTGCGGATCCTTGGGACCTTCCACGGCTATCACAAAAGATACCGCCCCGTTCCCGTTCATCGTCTTGTCTTTTCCCAGTTTGGTAAAGTCCGTGTTCTTGTCCTGCGCCAGGTCGTTCACCCCGTTTCTGATGATCCATACCGGCTCTTTGTTCCCGCTCAGGTCAAATACCGATTCACTGTTATACAGCGTCCACGGGTTTGTTTTTGCGGCCTGCAGGTTAAACGGCACATACTCCAACTTGAAGTTCACCGATCCTTTCTTCCCTATGCGTCCAAACCCCGAGGTATACTTCGCTATAGACTGGCTGATGACATTCCCGTCGAGGTTCGCGTCGTTCCACGTTCCTTTCCCGGTCCCTTCCCGCACTATGGTTAGGGGCTTGCTTTTGAGTAACAGGACATCGCCGGCGCTAGAGTTCGGTATCTTCTGCGCCTTGATCAGTTCGGCAAAACCGTTCCCGGTTCCTCCCCGTTTCGCCGTCCATGTTACTTTCCACTCCGACGGAAGCAGGTTGACCGTCTCCGGTTTCCCATTCTTCACTGCCGGTTCTACCGTCCGTGACTTTGGCGATATGTTCCCGTCGGCGGTGGTAAACACCGTGTCTATCACCAGGGGCCACATGATTATCGTCATCCTCCCGTCCCCGGTTACTTCTTGTTCCTTGAACCCCGCGGCCAGAAGGGTGGGCTGGGCGGTTGTATACACATAGGGTCCGCCGGAAATTTCCTTTCCGTAATCCCGTTCCCAGTGCCCCATTAAGAGCAGGAAACTGTAGGTTTTACCGAAAGGTACAGAGTCTATCCTCAGCTGCGCTTCAGTTTCGGAAGCGTTGCTCCGGCGGATTTCGTCAAAGGCGACGAGTTTCCCTGTCTCCTTATCCACCACGATAAGCTGTATAATGTTACGAATGTCCCCTTTTATCCGGGCAATGTCCGGTCCTGCCACGGAACGGGCGGGACTGTCCTGCCCGATCAATATATCAACGGCAAAGGGTTCCGTAAGGGAATCCCCCGTCTTGGGGGTAACCGGTGTTACGGGATTAAAACATCCTGCCAGTAAGACTGCCAGGAAACCGGATGCGAAAATACGGATGAATTTCGCTTTTTTCATAGACAACTCCTAAAGAGATTCTGCCGCATTACGGATGAACTGCGGATGCAGTACAAATGCGGTACAGATTAAAAGACTAAAGGCCGGAAAACCATTGGTTTCAATCCGAAAAATTCTAATTCGAAAAATTTCAAACCGAAAAATTTCAAATCGAAGGATTCCGGTCTTCCTATTATACAGATTGATGAAATCAGGGAGATTCTGTGCGGGAAGATAATAGCAGGAAGATAAAATATAAAGAAAGAATTTATCCTGCCTTCAAAAGAAACACAAAGAAAACCCATATATTAAACCAACCCGGTATTACCATACTCTCTGATCGCGCCTTTCTGTTCCGGAATATATATTCCTTATTTAGTCATGAATATACTGAAACCAAAAAAAAAAAACAAATTTACAAGCGGCCCTGAAACATGACGGCGCTCAAACAGGACCATAACCGTAAGACTGTCCCACTATTGGTTACAGGAAATTTCCGTCAGATGATGATATTTGTCATAAAACAGGAAAATTTATTGCGGATTCTCCGGTTTCATTACTATAATGATCATGTTTTGTGAGAAAGAAAAATTTAGTATTACAGGAGGATACCGGCATGATTCGTATCATCATTATCAGCAGTAAGGATTTCGAACGGTGCGCTATACAAAAATTTGTAGACTCACAATCCGATATATCCGTTGTGGGGCAGGGACGGGACGGATATGACGCGCTCAGAATAGTGTCCCGTTTGAAACCGGATATAGTTTTGCTTGATGAAACGCTGTCCCCGGCAGACGGCGTAGAGATTATCCCAAGCCTCAGGCGCCGGTCGCCCCAGACGAGGATAATCATCCTCGCTTCTTTCCATGAGAATATCCGGGTTCTTAAAGCTATCAGTTACGGCGCATCGGGCTACCTGCCGAAAAATATCCGGAGGGAAAAATTCATTGCGGGGATAAAAACCGTCTATAACGGGGGATGCCTTATGACCCCGGAAATAGCAGCCAAGGCCTTCAGGATATTCCCGGACACCGACCCGGACACTCTGAGGCCCTCTTTTTTTTCTGCCCGGCGGAAGACGCCTTCCCTTTTGCACACCAATATTTCCCGGCAGGAATTGGATATAATTACCTGCATAGTAAAAGGGTTTTCCAACAGGGAAATCGGCGAATACCTTTCCCTCAAGGAAGGCACGATCCGCAACTACATCTCCGCTATCCTTGAAAAAACAGGGCTGAAAAACCGGACCCAGATAGCGGTTTACGCCTATAACGCCGGCATGGTTAAAGAGGAGCAGGAACGGCGGCGGCCCGGCTAAAGGTACGGCGGTATTCCAGAGGAGAAAGCCCGGTACACTTCTTGAATGTCCGGGAAAAGTGAAAGGGGTTCTCAAAGCCGAAATGCTCCGCCACATCCTGAACTTTAAGGTTTGTTTCTACTAAAAAAGAAGAAGCGGCTTCTATTTTGAGCCTGGTAAAGTATTGAAACGGGGAAATCCCCAGTTTTTTATGAAAAAGCCTGATAAAATGTTCTTCCGACAGCCCAAGGCGGTCCGCAAGTTCCCCCACATTGAATTTCTCCCGCACCGACTGTTCCATGGTTCCTAGCGCCCATTCCACGTATTCATTCTTATTGTTCCTAGGGGACCCGGAATCCGGCCCTTCCCCGCTCCCAAACCACCGGTACAGCAAGCTCAGTAATAGATATTCCGCCGCCCTGCCGTTTCCCCCTGCCGTATCTCCCGCCAGACGGTGGACTTCCTCTATCAGGAACCGGTCCCGCCGTTCCACCGGAACCCCCCGGTGATGCCGGGGACCGGAGATAAGGGCCAGGAGTTCCCCCTCGGCCTCCGGATCCGGCTCAAAAAGCACGGCGTAATAACTGATGGGACGCCGCACCGCGCCGGGAAATATCGAATGAAATTCCCGTGGTTTCGTCAGGAAAAGCTGATTCCCCGTGATGGTATAGGTGGAACGGTTCAGGAGAAAAGCGCCGCTGCCTTCGATAAAGAAATGAACTTCGTAATCTCCCGGATCATGGGCATGATAGCGGCCGTGCCAGGCGAGTTTATTCCCCCCAACGAGTTTATACACATACACCGCGTCCTTAATCCGCATATCACAAAATATCAATAACAGATATGTTTCGTCAATATCACGCATGGAGGAAGGAAACGGATCGCCGGTATAGTGATTTTTATGAGGAGAACGCCATGAAAACGGTATGCGGAATCGATCTGGGGACCCAAAGCTGTAAAGTCCTTGTCTATGACTATGAAAAAAAATCCGTGGCCGCCCGGACTCAGACGCCGGTAGGCATGATCGCCGAAAACGACGGTACACGGGAGCAGAAAGCCGAATGGTACGACGCGGCCTTAAAAGAATGTTTCGGCAAAATCCCCGCGGATGTCCGGGAGACCATCGCCGCCGTAGGCGTGTCCGGTCACCAGCACAGCCTGGTTCCCCTGGACGCGGACGGCAAGCCGCTCTACAACATAAAGCTCTGGTGCGATACGTCCACCGCCGCCGAATGTGACCAGATCACCGCCGCCGCAGGTGGCGAGGACAAACTTATCGCCGAAGCCGGGCTTCCCATGAGGCCGGGTTATACCGCCCCCAAAATACAATGGCTCAAAAACCACAAACCGGAGGCTTTTGCCAAACTCAGGCATATCCTTCTTCCCCACGATTACATCAACTTTCTCCTTACCGGGGAATATACGGCCGAATACGGAGACGCTTCGGGGACGGCCCTGATGGATGTCCGGAAACGGGAATGGTCCGCCGGGATCGCCGGCCTGATAGACCCGGCGGTCGTCGGGTATCTGCCCGAACTCATCCCGTCGGATCAAAGCGCCGGGAGGGTGTCAGCGGCGGCGGCCCGGCAGTTCGGGATTCCCCAGGGCGCGGTGGTGGCCGCCGGCGGCGGGGACAACATGATGAGCGCCATAGGCACCGGCGCGGTTCGGGACGGCGCCCTCACCATGAGCCTTGGGACCTCCGGGACCCTCTTCGGCTTTTCCGCCGCCCCGGTCGTGGACCCTACCGGGAACCTCGCGGCCTTCTGTTCTTCCACTAACGGCTGGCTGCCCCTGCTCTGTACCATGAACTGCACCGTCGCAAGCGAGGAATTCCGGGCCCTCCTGGGGCTGGGCGTCAAGGAGTTCGACGGCGAGGCGGCCAAGGCCCCCATAGGCGCAGACGGCCTGGTGGTCCTTCCTTTTTTCAACGGCGAGCGTACCCCCAACCTCCCCAATGGCCGGGCCAGCCTTAACGGGGCTACCGGCGCCAACTTTAAGCGGGAAAACCTGGCCCGGGCGGCCCTGGAAGCGGCCATATTCGGTATGCGCATCGGCCTTGAGGGTTTCAACGACCTGGGTTACAAGGCCAAAGAGATCCGGCTGACCGGCGGCGGGGCGAAAAGTCCCCTGTGGCAGAACATCGCCGCCAACGTGATGAATCTGCCGGTGCGGGTCCCTTCGAGTGAGGAGGCCGCCGCCATGGG
>JAIRSL010000304.1 GCA_031255475.1 Treponema sp. | reverse complement strand
GGGCAGCACCAGATATGGGCCGCCCAGTTTTACCCCGTAGCCCGGCCCCGGTCCTTCATCACCTCCGGGGGGCTTGGAACCATGGGGTTCGGCCTGGGGGCGGCTTTGGGCGCAAAGATCGCCAATCCGTCACGGCCCGCGGTACTTTTTACCGGGGACGGTTCCTTCAGGATGAACTGCGGGGAACTGGCGACGCTGAAAACCTACGGCGTACCCCTGCTCATCGTGATCTGCAACAACGGGGTACTTGGCATGGTGCGTCAATGGCAGAATCTTTTTTACGAGGGGCGGTATGCGGAAACCACCCTGGACCGTCCGCCCAACTTTGTTGCGCTGGCGGAAGCCTACGGTCTGCCGGGGTACCGCGCTTCCGGGGAGGATTCCTTTACGGCGGCTCTGGACCGGGCCCTTGCCGACATCGCCGGCGGCAGGGCGGCGCTTGTTGAGGCGCTTATCGACCCGGACGAGAAGGTGTTGCCCATGGTTCCCGGCGGGATGCCCATAGACGAGCAGATCATGACGTGATATTCCGGGCGCATCCGGGAACTGCGGGGCGTCAGCCCCCGGTCTCCCGGACCAGGGCGGACACGTACTTCCGGCGGGATTCCACCAGGGACTGAAGTTCCGCGAGCATGGCCTTATCCACTTCCCCGGCTATGGGGAAAATGTACCGGGCTGTTTCCTCGGTGTAGCGGTCTATGAATTTGGGATTAATGACAAAACCCAGGGAGATCATGTTGGAGATACGGTCCGCCACTTTGAGGATCTTGGCGTACCGGGAACCGGTTTCTTTTATGCGGGTAAGAAATTCACCCTTGGTTTCTTCGGGATAGCGGGTAACCTCCAAAACCAGGTCGTAGACAAGGGGACTCTCGTAGTCCAGGGACAGGAGCAGGTTGTGGTTAAAGTCGGGAATATCCTCGATCAGATCGTGGACAATAGCCGCTTTAAGGATAACCGAGTCAATGTAGCC
Source organism: Treponema sp. (assembly GCA_031255475.1). Taxonomy (GTDB): domain Bacteria; phylum Spirochaetota; class Spirochaetia; order Treponematales; family Breznakiellaceae; genus JAIRLK01. Next base: position 3,712 of record JAIRSL010000304.1, on the reverse strand, counting down.
GTAGTCTATCAATGTCGCCATGGTATCCAACTGATGCCGGAACATGTTGCCGCCGCCTTCCCGGACTTTACCGATCAGGGCGGTGGCCAGTTGTATATACGGCGCAAGGTGGGTCCCTTTAAGGCGGAACATCTCTTCGGTAGTCATTCAGGCAATCTCCTACATTAAATCCCTAATATAGGATTCCAGCTTTGCGGTCCGTTTCAGCGCCTCCTCCAGTTTCACCCGTTCCTGAGCCGCCAATTCAGGCGGGGCGTTCTTAAGAAAGTTTTCGTTGGACAGCTTTGCTTGCAATCCCGTAATAAATTTACGATCTTTAGCCAGATCTTTGGCAAATTTTTGTTTCAAAAAGGCTGCATCCACCGCCCCGGCAATGAACACATGGGCCTCAAACCCCGATCCCGCAAGGCCGATGGAACCCTCTGTCTTTGCCGCGCCGCCTTTCTTTTCTTCCGGCAAAACCGTGGATTCCGAAGGGGCCTCCTCTATCTCAAGTTCCCCCATGCCCGCCAGGAGCTTTACAAGACCGGCGTTCTCCCTTAGGAAGGCCGCCCGGCCCGCATCTCCGGTACGGACCAGGACCCGCACCTTTCTGCCTGGCTCTACGGTACATTCGCTCCGCAGGGTCCGCACCAGGGTAACCAGTTCCCGGATAAAGGCGAAGTCCGCTTCGATCCGGGGATCGAGGCGGCTCGCGTCATATCCGGGATAGGGGGCGTTGATGAGGAGTCCCGCCGCTCCATCGGCCGCGTTTTCCCCGGCCGCCCCTTTATAGGGGAGCTTGCCGTAGATCTCCTCGGTCACAAAGGGGATAAGGGGATGCAGGAGCCGTAAAGACTCGGCAAGAACTTCAAGGAGCACCGTGGTAGCCCTGTCCTTTTCAGCATCATCCCCTTCCCTCATGGAAAGTTTAGTGGCTTCCACATACCAGTCGCAGAAGTCGTTCCAAAAATACTCATACGCGGCCTGGGCTGCGTCATTGTAGCGGTACGACAGAAAAGCCTCCGTGATGGTCCCTGCCACGGCCCCAAGCCGGGAACGTATCCACCGGTCTACCGGCAGCAGGGAAGGGTCTTTCACCACGTTGCGGCCTTCCAGGTTCATCAGAATATAGCGGGCGGCGTTCCAGACCTTGTTGGCGAATTTGGACCCCAGCTTAAAGGACCCTTCGTCCATCAGAATGTCCTGACCCTGGGCGCACATGAACGCCAGGGTGAATTTAAAGGCGTCGGCGCCGTATTCATCCACCAGTTGGAGGGGATCAAGGCCGTTCCCCAGGCTCTTGCTCATCTTTCTTCCCAGTTTGTCCCTGATAAGGCCGTGTATGTAAATGTCCCGGAACGGGGCTTTACCGGTAAACTCCAGGCCCGCCATGATCATACGGGCAACCCAAAAGAAGATGATGTCGTAGGCTGTCACCAGAGCCGTCGTGGGATAAAAGCGGTCAAAATCGGATGCCGCCGCCGTGGAAGTCCCGCTGCCGGAAAGAGCTTCCGGCCAGCCCAGGGTACTGAAAGGCCAGAGCCAGCTTGAAAACCAGGTATCCAGCACATCCGGGTCCTGTTCGATCCCGGCGGAACCGCAGTGGGGACAGGCGGCGGGGTCCATCCGGGAAACCGTTGTCTTGCCGCAGTTCTTGCAGTACCAGGCGGGAATACGGTGGCCCCACCAAAGCTGGCGGCTTACGCACCAATCCCGGATGTTTTCGAGCCAATGCCGGTAGGTATGTTCCCATTTCCGGGGATAGAAAACAATGTCCCCCCTGCGCCAGGCGTCCAGGGCTTTATCCGCCAGGGGCTTCATCCTGACAAACCACTGCTCGGAAAGGAACGGTTCTATCACCGTATGGCACCGGTAACAGCGGCCTACCGCGTGGGTGATTTCTTCTTCCTTGATGAAAAAGCCCCCGTCCTTAAGGTCCGCAACGACCGCTTCCCGGGCTTCCGCCACCGTCAGGCCCCGGTACTTCTCCGGTGCCGCGTCGTTTAGCCTCCCGTCCGGGCTGAGTATGTTGATCGCCGGAAGGTCGTGGCGCTTGGCCACTTCCCAGTCGTTGGGGTCGTGGGCGGGGGTAATCTTTACCGCCCCGGTGCCGAATTCCCGGTCCACATAGGTATCCTCTATCACGGGGATGTTCCTGCCCGTCAGGGGAAGGACCAGTTCCCTGCCCGCAAGACCCGCGTAACGGGGATCCTCCGGGTGGACGGCCACCGCCGTGTCCCCCAGAAGGGTTTCGGGCCGGGTGGTGGCTATCTCCACGCTCCCCGTCCCGTCAAGGCGGGGATAGCGGATGTGGTACATCTTTCCGGCTTGTTCCTCGTGGTCCACCTCGTCGTCGGAGAGGGCGGTCCCGCAGGAACAGCACCAGTTGACCAGGTAATTTCCCTTGTACAGAAGGTCCCGCTCGTAAAGGGTAACGAACACCTCCCGCACCGCACGGGAAAGCCCTTCGTCCAGGGTAAACCGTTCCCGTGACCAGTCCACGCTGGCCCCAATCCGGGCCAGTTGTTCGGAAATAACCGCGTGATGTTCGTTCTTAACCTTCCAGGTCTCTTCCACAAATTTTCCGCGCCCCAGATCGTGACGGCTCAGGCCCTTTGCCTTGAGCCGCTTTTCCACCACATGCTGGGTGGCTATCCCCGCGTGATCCGTGCCCGGTACCCAAAGAACCGGTTCCCCTCTCATGCGGTGAAAACGGATAACGATGTCCTGAAGGGTGATGTTGAGCCCGTGGCCCAGGTGCAGGACCCCGGTAACATTGGGAGGCGGGATGACGATTACGTAAGGATGACTATCCCGGGGAAAGTCCTGCTCCTCCTTAGGCTTAAAGGCCCCGCTTTCCTTCCATAGATTGTAAATCCTGTCTTCAAAACTCTTGGGGGAATACGCCTTTTCCAGTTCAACCGCCTTCATGCTTAACCGCCTTTACCGGGACCTCTGTCAATCGTAAGGATTGGCCGCGCACTTATAGTACAGTATTTGGAAGGAACTGTGCAACGCGCCGCCGGATTATGGGCCGGGATAATGCAAGAAAACGATTGTAAGGCCTCTCCATTCGGAGACGAGCGAGAGCGGGGTAAAGAGGGCGGACCCGCTGCGGGGACCGCCCGTCCTTACCGGGGATCAATTCCAGCCGGAAGTACCCTTGACCGGATCGTTGTAGTACAGTTCGTTGCCGCCTTCCAGGGTGGTATCCCTGAAACGCGCGGCGTCATGATAGACCGCGTGGCCTTTGCTGTTCACGAGGTTATCCGGAAGTTCTTTTACGAGATTACGAGTCTCTTTGTTGTTAATGACAGAACCGTTAGAACCGTAAATTGTTCCGCCGGTCTTTTTAAAGGAAAGGTTGTTCCAATCGGCGATATATACCCCGCCGCCATAGACATCGTTCCCGAAGGCGGAATTGCCCGCGATTGTGCCGCCGGTCATGGTGAACGCGCCGCCCGCAAATACCCCGCCGCCGCCACGGGAATGCGGGGAAGAGGAGGTATTGGAGGAAATGGAATTACCCGCGATTTCCCCGCCGTTTAGGGTAAACGTACCGCCCGAGGCCACCCCGCCGCCATGTTCGGCGGCGAAATTGTCCGCGATTTCCCCGCCGTTCATGGTAAACGTACCGGCCACGTATACCCCTCCGCCAAAACCGGCAACATTGCCCGCGATTATCCCGTTGTTCAGGATAAACACGCCGCCGTTGTTCACGTGGACCCCG
>JAIRSL010000300.1 GCA_031255475.1 Treponema sp. | reverse complement strand
GAGACGGCGGTTTTGAATGAAATACTTGGTATAGTGGATGGAATGGTATGACGATGAATTATTACATGCCTACAAAAGTAGTGGCGGGCGAAAACTGTGTTTTTGATAACCGTTCGCTTTTTAAAGAAATAGGGAAGAAGGCCCTCATCGTTACGGGGCGGACTTCGGCCAAAGAAAGCGGTTCCCTCGATGACGCGGTAAGGGCCCTGGAGGCCAACGGCCAGGCATATACGCTCTTTGACGAGGTGACGGCGAATCCTGCGGCAGCGTGCGCCTTTGACGCCGCCGCTGTTGCCAAACGTGAGGAGTGCGATTTCGTCATCGCCATGGGAGGCGGTTCGCCTATGGATCTGGGCAAGGCGGCGGCGGCTATTGCGGTGAACCCGGTACTTCCCGATGCTTTTTTTACAACGCCTTTTGACAAAGCCCTGCCCGTGATTGCCGTCCCGACTACGGCCGGTACCGGCTCGGAGGTGACCCAGTACGCCATCTTCACCAACGATGCTGTTCAATCAAAATCTTCCCTCTCCTCGCCCGCGCTTTTTCCCCGTATCGCCTTTCTGGATGCCCGGTATCTCCTGAGCCTGAGCAGGAATACCGCCGTCAACACGGCGCTCGACGCCCTCTCCCATGCGGTGGAGGGCATGTTGGGTGTACGGGCTTCGGTTTTTACAGACGCCGCCGCGAAAAGCGGCATACGGATATTTGCCGAATGCCTTCCCGCCATTAAGTCCGGCAGCTTTGACGATCCCGCTGTTCGGGAAAAACTGCTTTACGCCGCAGCCCTGGACGGCATGGTTATCGCCAACACGGGAACTACGGTCGTTCACGCCATGGGGTATTCCCTCACCTATTTCAGGGATGTGCCTCACGGCAGGGCGAACGCGCTCCTCCTCGGCGCGTATCTCAGGTTTGTTCAGCGGAAGGAGAAGGACGCCGGTACGAACCGTGTCGGCGAGATACTCGGCGCGTTAGGCATGAAAAGCCTTGACGAATTTGACGCGGTTATCGATGGTTTTTTGGGAGTCCGGGAAAAATTCACCGCCGCCGAAATCGAACGATACGCCGGGATAGCGGTTCATGCCAAACATATTGCCAACGGGACGGTTAAACCGGACAAGGCGGATCTGGTTGAGGTACTGACAACGTCTCTGGGCGGATGAAAAATCCGTCTTAATTGCGGGCGGGGACGGTTTCCGTCCCAAAGGCGGCGATATCGGGTTCGGCGCCGGGCGTCCGCCGTTCGGGATGAACAACAATCGTCTTGTCTTTGCCTCCGCCGGCGAGATCGGCGGTAAAAACAGCGCCAGAAGGATAGTCCCCTTCCAGAATAAGGCGGGACAGGGGATCCTCCAGTTCTTTTTGAAGGGTCCGCCGCATGGGGCGGGCGCCGTATTTGGGGTCCCAGCCCTTCTCGATGAGAACCTTCCGGGCGGCGGGGGATATTCTGATGAAGAAGCCCTGTTCGGCCAGGCGCTGGGAGAGTTCCCCAAGCTGCATATCCAGGATGGCTTCCACCTGTTCTTCATTCAGGGCGTGGAATACCACTATGTCGTCCACCCGGTTGATGAATTCGGGATTGAAAAGGCGGCGTAGTTCCGAGAGGGCGGCGGACCGTATTTCTTCGATATCCATGATCCCCGTGCCGGTTACAAAGCCAAGGCGGGAATCCCGGGATATTTCCCTCACGCCGGCGTTGCTGGTCATGATGATCACCGTGTTCCTGAAATTCACCGTATGGCCCAGATTGTCTCTGAGTTCCCCTTCTTCCAGCATCTGGAGGAACAGGTTGAACACGTCATGGTGGGCTTTTTCAATCTCGTCGAAGAGGATTACCCGGTAAGGATTCCTGCGTATTTTTTCGGTCAGGACGCCTCCTTCGTCGTAGCCGATATACCCGGGCGGCGCACCGACAAGGCGCGAGGCGTTATGCTTCTCCATAAAATCCGACATGTCGACGCGGACCAGGGCTTCCTCGGACCCGAAAAGATAGACGGCCAGGCGTTTTGCCAGGAGAGTTTTCCCGACACCGGTAGGACCCAGAAAGATGAAGGAGCCCATGGGCCTCCGGGGAGACGATATTCCCGCCCGGGACCGCCTGATGGAGGAAGCTATACGTTTAACCGCATCTTCCTGGCCCACAACCGCCCGGTGTATCTCTTCCTCAATATGGAGCAGACGCCGGGACTCCTGTTCTTCCAGATGCATCAGGGGGATACCCGTAACTTCGGACACCACCCTGCGGACATCCCCCTCGGTAACCTGTACCCGCCCGGTACAGGTCGCCCGTTCCCAGGCATCTTTGGTCACTTCCAGGTTGGAACGGAGACGCCGTACCCGGTCCCGGATTTCGGCGGCCCGCCTGTAGTCCCCGGATGACACCAGCGTACCCCTTTCTCTGGTTAAAAGATGGATTTCTTCCTCTATATCCGCAAGTTCCGGGGGCTGGACAGTAAATTCCAGTTTCCGCATGGCCCCCGCTTCGTCCAGGATGTCCAGGGCCTTGTCGGGCATAAAACGGCCCGGAATGTACCGCTGGGAAAGCCGGACCGCGGCAATAACCGCCCCGTTCTCGTAGGCGACCCGGTGATGGTTCTCGTAATGACCCTGAAGCCCCCGGAGAATATCGATGGTTTCATCGAGAGTCGGCTCCTCCACCATAATAGCCTGAAAACGCCGTTCCAGGGCGGAATCCTTTTCAAAGTATTTACGATACTCCGCCAGGGTAGTGGCCCCTATGCACTGAACTTCTCCGCGGGACAAGGCGGGCTTCAGCATATTCGAGGCGTCTATGGTTCCCTCGGCGCCGCCCGCTCCTATAATGGTATGAACCTCGTCGATAAAGAGAATGACATTCCGGGCCTGGGAGATTTCCCGGATGATCTTCTTGAGGCGTTCTTCGAATTCGCCCCGGTACTTGGTTCCCGCCACCACGGCGCCCATGTCCAGGGAAAGAATACGCCGTCCTGCCAGGGCTTCCGGCACATCCCCGCTTGAAAGGAGATGGGCAAGCCCTTCTACAATGGCGGTCTTCCCCACTCCCGGCTCGCCCACCAGGACGGGGTTGTTCTTGGTACGCCGGGCCAGGATACGGACCGCGCGGTCTATCTCTTTGCGGCGACCTATTACCGGGTCCAGCTTCCCCGCCCTGGCCAGGCCGGTCAGATCCCGGGAGAATTCATCCACGGTCGCGGTTACACTGGAGAATTGCTGGCTTTTTCCCCGCGTCTGGCGGTAAAGTTTAAAGTCCTCGGTCTTATAATTATCCTGATGGAACATATATGCCTGGAATTCGTCAATGATTTGACGATATTCCCCCTCCCGCTTGGGGCTTTCGCCATGGATAAAGGAGGTTTTTACCACAACGCGGAACATATCCGGATCTACAGACTGCTGGCTCAGGTACACCCGGACCGGGGAATCCTGTTCCTCCATGGCGGCCAGCAGGAG
>JAIRSL010000279.1 GCA_031255475.1 Treponema sp. | reverse complement strand
CCCGCGCGGAGGGCTTTATGCCCCTGGCGATTGCCACGACATCATTGTCGTAAAAGTAGAGGCCCGGCACCGCGTAATGGGACTTGGGACACGCGGGCTTTTCTTCGATAGAAAGAGCCATGCCCCGTTCGTCAAATTCCACCACGCCGTAGGCGGCGGGATCTTTAACATAATACCCAAAGATCGCCCCGCCCCCGCCGCCGTTCACACGGACAACGGCGTTTTTAAGGGTCTGGCTAAACCCTCGGCCGTAAAACACGTTATCCCCCAAAACAAGGGCGCAGGCGTCATCGCCGATGAAGGCGCTCCCCAGGATAAAGGCATCGGCCAAACCCCGGGGACTCTCCTGAACCTGGTAGGAAAACCGCATACCCAGCCAATCCCCGGAACCGAAAAGGTCCTGAAACAAGGGAAGGTCCCTGGGGGTGGAAATAACGAGTATTTCCCGTATCCCCGCCAGCATCAGTACCGACAGGGGATAGTAGATCATGGGCTTGTCGTACAGGGGAAGTATCTGTTTGGAAACCGCCCTGGTTATGGGGTAAAGACGGGTTCCCGCCCCGCCGGCAAGGATTATACCTTTCATAAAACCGCTCCCGGCCCGCCTTTTGCTTTATCGGAACGGCGGACGCCGGCCAGCGTCATCAGCGCCGCACCCAAAAAAGCGCCGAAGGTATCGGCAAGCCAATCCCAGACATCACAATCCCGGCCCGGGGTAAAAGACTGGTGGATTTCGTCGATAACTCCATAAACTGAAGCAATAAGGGCCGCCGAAAGAAGAGCCAAAAAACGCCGCCGCCGCCTGAACGCCGGGGAAATCCACAAACTTATTGCCGCCGCCAATATCAGATAGGCCAGGAGGTGCTGAAATTTATCGTATCCCAGAATCCCTTTGGGCTGCGGAAGCGTGCTTTGAGATGAAAGGAACCATATCCCCCCGGCAATAAGCGGGGCGGGAAGCCTGACAATTATTTTACCTTTCGGCGTCACAGATTCTTCGTTAATTTTTAAAGATGAAGCGAAATATGAACGGCAACACCGGCCGTGGGGAACCGGCATTTCTACGCGCGGATGATTTTTGGAAACAGCCCTCTCCCACAAGGACAAATTTTTTCCATTGCCCATTTCACCGCCGTGAAATAAGGCCGCGCATACCATACAAAAATTCCGCCGCCGCCGAAACAGGCTTGCCGAATCCGCAGCCTACCGGCCGCTTGCTGGATTATATTACTATATTGTTGTAAAGATGACAAGGGCTTTTCGGATAAGTTGTTCAAAATTTGAACAAGTTTTTTATCCAGCCCTATCCTTCTTCTTCAAAGTGTTTTAGTATAACTTACCTTGTATTACAGAGGCAATCCGGTTATGGTCAAACTATGAAAATTTTTGAAGCCATCCTCCTGGGGGCAATCCAGGGCGTCACCGAATTCCTGCCGGTGAGCAGTTCCGGCCACTTGGTTCTGGTACAGCGGATTTTCGGGATTTCCGAACCGGCGCTGTTTTTCGATACTATGGTCCACGTGGGTACCCTGGCGGCGGTGTTCGTTGTTTTATGGAAGGATATTTGGGGCATTCTGCGCCGGCCGGTTCAGCCGGTAACGGGCTTCCTCATTCTGGCAACGCTTCCCACGGTTGCGGCGGCGCTGGTCTTCAAAGACGGCATAGAACGGGCTTTCGCGTCCGGGAGCCTTCTGGGTTTCGCTTTTCTGTTCACCGCGGCGGCCCTTCTTGTTTCGTGGCGTTTGTCGGGACGGCCTTGCCCGGAAGGACGATCCGGCAAAGCGGCGGGTGCAGCCGGAAAGGCGGGAATTCTGCCTGAAGGGGCTATGGGTTGGCTTGACGCCCTGGTCATAGGTCTCTGCCAGGCGGTTGCCGTTGTTCCGGGGGTTTCCCGTTCGGGGATGACGCTTTCGGGGGCTCTTGCCCGGAAACTGGACCGGGATGTGGCGGCGCGGTTCTCTTTCCTCCTGTCCATCCCGGCCATACTGGGGGCGCTGGTCTTGCAGCTTAAAGACCTTGCGGGCGGGGCCGGGACGGTTCCCGAAACGGGCGGTATAGGCCCGGGCGCGGTGGCGGCGGGAACCGTTACGGCGGCTATTGTCGGGTTCTTCGCGGTAAAATTCATGCTGAAAATAGTGCGCGAAAAATCGCTCTGGGGATTCGCGGTGTACACGGCGGTCCTGGGGGCGCTGGTGCTGGCGGATCAGGCGGCGACTCACTTCTTTTTCTAGCGGAAGGGCGAAAAATTTCCGTTGCCGGCGGTTAAAATACGGCGGCGGCGGCGTCCGTCTTCTTGCAATTCCTCCGTATATGGTGTATCATATTCGATATGACGCTACCTGTGGGGTTAGCGTATTCCATATCCGGTCCTGCGGGTTTACGGGGCCGGTTATGCTTTGAGTGACGAGCAGTTCCCAAAAAAGGAAGTTTTCAGGGAGTCTCCGGATATACAAAAAAATTTTTATATATAAGGAAAAATAATGAAATTCAACCGGCTTTTTACGGATCCCAAATACGGGCCGTACCATACCATCGTTTTCGAGAAACGGCGGAGCGAAATCCGCAACCCCGACGGGAAAGCGATCTTTGAGGAAGACACGGTGATTGTTCCGGCTTTCTGGAGCCAGATTGCCACGGATATTATCGCCCAAAAGTATTTCCGCAAGGCGGGGGTGCCGACGGACAAGATGTACGCATGGAAAGCGTGGGCGGCCTGCGGGGACGGCCCGTCTGTAGAGGACGAGGGGCTTCCTGAAGACGGGGCGGAGCATGACGCCCGGCAGGTTTTCCACCGGCTGGCCTATACGTGGATGGACTGGGGCCGGGAAAACGGGTATTTCGATACTGAAGCGGACGCCCGCGCGTTCTACGACGAAACCTGCTATATGCTGGCCTTCCGGATTGCGGCGCCC
>JAIRSL010000203.1 GCA_031255475.1 Treponema sp. | reverse complement strand
AGGAGCTTTAGGGCATTCTTAGGGTATTAAACCCTGAGTCTAACCACCTTTCGAGAACAACATACCTAAGAACCCGCTCACCAGTTCGCGGGGGAGCTTGGCAACCCGAATGGGTTGCTTAGGCGAGGTTGTTGATTCCAATCCTGATACTCATTAGCCCTGAGAGTAAAGCGGTCTTCCTTGTGAAATTAACCGGGGTATCAATTCCATTCCGCCCAACCCGCCATCATATAGTAAAGGGATTATAGTACACTATTTATGTTTTGGATACTTTTTTGACAGCCTCAACAAGCCCGTATACGTTCCGGAACGTTAAACTGCCGTAAACAAAAACACGCGGGACGAAATCTCAAACAGATCCGGCCGTGCGCTGCCGCGCCGCCTTCCGCACCGCCCTGAAAATGTTTTCGTATCCCGTACAGCGGCAGAGGTGGCCCGACAGAAGCCGCCGCAATTCTTCGTCGGAGTATTCCTTTCCCGAATCAATGATTTCCCGTGCGCTCATGAGAAAACCGGGGGTACAAAACCCGCACTGAACCGCGCCTTCGTCGATGAAGACCTGCTGAATGGCGGAAAGCTCTCCGTCGGCGCTGATGAGCCCTTCCGTGGTGGTAATCTCCTTGCCGTCGGCCCAGACCGCAAGGTATATGCAGGAGTTGAAGCACTCTCCGTTGATGATCACGTTACATGCGCCGCATTCCCCCACCTCGCAGCCTTTTTTGACGCTGGTCAAGCGGTACTCGTTCCTGAGCATGTCCGTAAGGGAGGCCCGCACATCCACCACGGTTTCCGTTTCCCTGCCGTTGATCGTGCAGCGTACTATTTGTGTCATATTGAACCTCCCGCCCGTCTGACAGATTCCCGTATGGCGCGTTTCGCCAGTTCTTCCGCCAGGTGCAGGCGGAACTCCCTGCCGGCCCGCCAGCTTGTCCGGGGATTCACGTCGTTCAGGGCGGCTTTGGCCGCCGCCGCGATGACCGCTTCGGACACGGGTTTATCTTCGGCGGCGGCTTCCGCGCTTGGGGCGCGCAGGGGAACGGGACCGGCCACGCCATAGGCAAGGCGCAGCCGTTCGATCCGCGCCTTGTCCCCGGAAAGCCGCACATTGGCGGAACAGCCCAGCGTGGCGATGTCCAGGGCTTCCCGCATGGCGTATTTGATATAATGGCCGAAACAGTTTTCGTAACTTTCCTGAGGGATAATCACCGCCAGAAGAATTTCCCCGCCGGTAAGGGCGGTCTTTCCCGCGCCGGTGTAATGTTCCTGTATGGGTACACGCCGCGTCCCCGAAGGGCTCAGGTATTCCATCACCGCGTCCCAGGCCATAAGGGTAGAAGCGGTGTCGGCGGAAGTGACGCCGTTACAGACATTGCCCCCTATGGTAGCGATGTTGCGGAGCTGGGGGCCTCCTACGGCATCCGCCGCTTCTCCCAGCGCGGAGAAGCGTTTCCTGATGACGGGATCCGCGGCAATGCGGGACATGCTCGTCATTGCGCCTATACGGATAGAGCCGTCTCCGTCCGCTCCGATACCCCGCAGTTCGTCAAGTTTCTGTATGCTCACCAGGGAACACCCCGCCAGTTTTCCTTCGCGGATTTCGATAAGCACGTCGCTGCCGCCGGCAATGACGCGGGCCTCCGGATGTTCACGCAGTAATTCTACCGCATGGGCGGCGCTTTTCGCTTCGTACAACGCTTCTATATCATACATGATATAAGTACCTCATAGTAAACCGGCCTTCCTGAATTCTTCAAAAAGTATATGGGGGGTCATGGGTATTCTGTTGATCGCCACGCCGGTAGCGTTCAGCACCGCGTTTCGGATAGCCGGCGCTCCGGGCACCGTGGGCGGTTCGCCCAGAGCTTTGGTTCCGTAGGCGCTCGTAGGTTCGCTGTTCTCCACAAACGCCGCTTTAAGCCGGGGATGATCCAGTATCGTAGGCAGCTTATAGTCCAGCAGATTGCCGTTGAGGAGCTTTCCTGTTTTGGGATCGTAGAGAAGCTGCTCGAATATGCCGAACCCTATGGCCATGCTCTGCCCTCCGTGGACCTGTCCTTCCGCGGCCAGCGGGTTGATGAGTTTTCCGCAGTCGTGGCAGTTTATAAGGTCCAACAGTTTTATTTTCCCCAGGGGAATGTCCACCTCGACTTCCGCAAAGGCGCAGCCCAGGCTAAAGGCGTTGCTCTTTACCTGGGCGGTTACTTCGGCGGTAAGATGTTCCGCGTGTTCCGCGTGATAAAGGGTATCCAGCACGAGTTCTTCAAGGCTCATGAGGGACTTGTTTTCGTACCGGGCATTAACGATGCTGCCGTCCAGAATGTCCAGGTTTGCGGGAGATACGCCGGTGTACTCCGAAGCGTAACGGAGTATCTTCTCTTTAAGCAGTAACGCTGCTTTGTGAATCGCCGCTCCGCCCACGTAGGTCTGCCGTGAACCGTAAGCGCCCGTACCGAAAGGGGTAATATCCGTGTCCTGGGTACTTATCACATGGACTTTCCGCCAGGGAATGCCCAGCGTTTCCGCCGTCATCTGGGTATAGACCGTGTCCGCGCCCTGGCCTATCTCGGTTTCCCCAAGCTGAACCTGTACGCTGCCGTCCTGGTTCAGCACCATGCGGCAGGAAGACACTTCAATTGAAATCGGCCACACCGCGGTATTGTACCAGAAGAGGGACATTCCCACGCCCCGGCGCAGGGGGCCGCTTTGATTCTTATAACGTTCCCGCTTTTCGTCCCATTTGATATACGCCTTCCCTTTTTCCACACATTCATGGAAAGAATCAAAGTAGTTCACGTTCCTGGTGAAAGGGTCGATAAAGCCCACGGGCATTACGTTGAGGAATCTGAATTCCAGGGGATCCATGTTGAGTTTCCGGGCTATGTCTTCCATGTGGGATTCCACGGCGAACACCGCCTGAGGCGTTCCGTAACCCCGCATGGCTCCCGCGGCAGCAGTATTAGTGTACACCGTATAAATGTCAACCTTGCGGGCTTTTTCGTCCCGGTAAAGCTGGCGGAACACGTTGGTTCCCTTGGCGGCTATGCCGTGGCCGTGGGAACCGTAGGCCCCCTGATTGGAATAGGCGGTGTAGCTCCTGGCCACAAGGCGTCCATTGGGACGCACCCAGGTTTTAAGGCCGATCTTCTCGCCGTGCCTGACCCTGGTACAGGCAAACACCTCTTCCCTGGAAAGTTCCAGCTTAACCAGTCTGCCCCCGACCTGAGTAGTCATATAGGCGTTGAGGGGTTCGTAAAGGCTGTCCTGTTTGTTGCCGAATCCGCCGCCTATGTAGGGCTTTATGATCCGCACCTTGCCCCAGGGTATGCCCAAAGCCTGGCCTACAATGCGGCGTATGATGTGGGGGATCTGGGTGGACGAGACCACCACGATCCGGTCCTGTTCCATGTAAGCGAAGGATACCACCGGTTCAATGTGGCAATGCTGAACGATGGGCGTTTCAAACTCATCCTCAAAATAGAGGAGCCCTTCTTCTTTTATGGCTTCCTCAAAGCTGCCGTCTTCTATCGTGGTGTGTTTCAGGATATTGTTCGGACAGTCTTCGTGCAGGAGGGGCGCGCCTTCTTTCATGGCGTCTTCGGGAGTAAGGATGACGGGGTATTCCTCATATTCGACCTTGACGGCTTTAAGCGCCCGGCACGCGGCAACCTCGTCCTCGGCAATCACGGCGGCTATGTCGTCGCCGTAAAGCCTGACCCGCCGGTTGAGGAGCCGCCGGTCCATGGGGTCCCAGTGGGCGGGGTCCGTGGACCATGGATGGCCCGCCGTGGGAAAGGGAAAGCCGGGTACATCGAAGCAGGTGATGATCTTCACCACCCCCTTAATTTTTTCCGCTTCGCCGGTATCGATCTTCTTTACAAGCCCGTTGGCAATAGTGGAGTGAAGCACTTTTCCAATCAGTGCGTTCCGTTCGGTCAAATCGTCGGTGTACTTCGCCCTGCCGGTTACTTTTTCCCACGCATCGACCCTGGGTATGCTTTGTCCTATGCTCATAGGCATCCCTTTATTCGTATTATTTGAACCCGTTCCAAAACTCATTGACGGTGCGACAACGCGCGCGGTTTTGGACCGGACGTGAACCTCATGTATCTTAGTCTAATGCCGTATTTTTGTTCAGTCAAGGAATTTGTTGACGGCGCGTACCGTTAAAACCCGGCGGTCCAATTTTAGTGTTCCGGGTATTGCCGGTTTCGGCGCGCCGCCAATATCCCCCGCGCCTGTTCCCCGTACCGGCAGAATTTCTGTCGGGGCCTTGTCCGTAACCGGCGTCCCCGGCAGTATTTCTTCTCTCTCCGGTACATCCCCGTTTGGCTGCATGCCTGTCCGGGGAAATGAGGCCCGCGCCGGGGCGGACCGCTTTAAAAACCTTTTATCCTGGCGGTAAGGTTTGCCCTGAAGTCATCCTGCGCCTTTTTCCGGAATTCCCCGTCGCGCAGCACCTTCAGGGCAAGCAGGGTAAGGACGCGGGCGCCTGTTTTCATGGCGGTGAAGGCTTCGCTTTTGACGGTGGCGCGGGCGAACTCCCTCGTATGGAGGGCAATGTCTTCCCCGGTTATGGAAATGATCGGCTGGATGGCCGGACAGCGGTAGCTGACATTCCCCATATCCGTAGAGCCCATAGGCGGCGATACGGGTTCTGTCTGAACGCCAAGGCTTTCAAAGAGGGCTTCAACCTCGTTTTCCAGGGCGGGAACGCGGATCATGTCGGCGAAATCGCCGCAGGTCCGGCTCATCTCCATGCCGCAGTCCAGGGCTATTGCCGCGCCCCTGGCGCATTTGGTTATCATGTCTTCCGCGTCGGCCAGGCTTCCCATGGAGGCGGTACGGAATTCCAGGCGTACCCCGGCGCGATCGGGGATCACGTTCACCGTAGTACCGCCGCCGGTTATGATGGCGTTTACGTAAACACCGGGGGCAAAACATTCACGTCGGGCGTCAATGAGATCGATGAACTTCCGCGCCGCTGCCAGGGCGGACCGTCCCCGCCAGGACGCGGCCACCGCGTGGGCGGCCTGTCCCGAAAAATCCACCGCATACCCCCGGAGACTCAGGGCGGCCATATTCGCGCGGGAGACGCCGCCGCTGCCGCTATGCATCATCATGGCGGCGGCAAACCCGTCAAAAACGCCCCGTTCCGCCATGACGATCTTTGCCCCGTCAAGTTCTTCCTTAGGAGCGCCGATTATGCAGATCGTACCGGTAAAAAGGTCCCGCAGTTCCATAAGGGCAAGGGCGGCAAGAACCGAGAGGGACCCGTGAAGGTTGTGCCCGCAGCCGTGACCAATATCGGGCAGGGCGTCGTATTCTACCATGACGGCCACCCGCGGCCCCTTGCCCGTTTTAAGAACGCCCCGGAACGCCGTAGGCATTCCGCAGAAGGGGAATTCCATGGCATAACCGGCCCGCTCCAACAAGGCAACGATCTTTTTGGAACTTTCGAATTCCTGTCCTGAAATCTCCGGACAGGCGTAAAGATCAGCGCTTAAAATTTTCGCGGTCCTGGCGTGTTTTTCAACCGCCTCCATTACACGGCGGGCGGTTTCCCGGTCTTCCACAGCCTATTCCTCCGGTTTTACAAGATCAACATAGCATCGCCGTAGCTGAAAAAACGGTATTCTTCCCGTATGGCGCAGGCATAACTCTCCAGGATAAAGTCCCGCCCGGCAGCCGGATGGCCGGAGGTCCCCGCCTCCGCAAACGCCGCAACCAGCATAAGCAGGGTGGAACGGGGGGTGTGGAAGTTGGTGAACAGCGCGTCAACCGCCTTAAAGGTATAGCCCGGATAGATGAAGATGGACGTGACGCCTTCCCCCCGCGCAAGCCTCCCGTTTTTCCACGCCGATTCCAGCGTGCGAACGCTTGTGGTCCCCACGGCAACCACTTTCCGGCCTTCCGCCCTGGCCTTCTCGATCCGAGACGCGGTTTCTTCGGTTATGCCGTAGGTTTCCTCGTGCATCCGGTGGTCCTCAATATCCGCGGTCCTGACCGGCAAAAAGGTGCCCAGCCCGACATGAAGGGTAAGAAAGGCGGTTTCAATGCCACGGTCTTCAAGGCGGGCCAGGAGTTCCCTGGTAAAGTGAAGCCCCGCCGTGGGCGCGGCTGCGGAACCCGGCGCGGCGGCGTAAACCGTCTGATAGCGGTCCGCGTCCTCCGGCGTATCCTGCCGCCTGATATAGGGCGGGAGGGGGATGCGGCCGTGGATGTCAAGCCAGGCATCGTCAACGGGAGCGTCAAACCGGAGAATGCGGAAGTCGCCGTCGGCGCCGAGGATTTCCCCCTCAAGGCCGCCGGGAAAGGCGTAACGGCTTCCGGGCCGCCGTCGGCGGGACCTCCGGACCATGGCCCGCCAGGTATGGGCGTCCAGCTTTTGAAGAAGGAGGAATTCAACCCCGGCCCCCGAGCTTTTCGACTCGCCGTAAAGCCTGGCCTTACGGACCCTGGAGTCGTTGAACACCAAAAGAGAACCGCTTTCCAGAATGTCCGGGAGATCGGCGGCCATGCGGTGGCTCCATGTCCGGGAAGCGCGATCCAGGACCATAAGGCGGCTCAGGCCCCGTTCGGGCGGGGGCGTCTGGGCTATCAGGCGTTCCGGGAGGTCAAAAGAGAAATCCTGGGTTTTCATGGTCCTTCCGGGGGAGTTTAAGGTGTTCGTAAGCCAGGGCGGTTACCATCCTGCCACGGGGAGTGCGCTGCAAGAGGCCCGACTGGATAAGATAGGGTTCGTAGTAGTCTTCAAGGGTATCCACCGCTTCCCCGGCGGAGATGGCCAGGGTTTCCGCCCCCACAGGCCCGCCGTTGTACCGCTCTATGATTATCCTGAGTATCTCCCGGTCATGGCGTTCAAGCCCCAGGGAATCGATTTCCAGGCGGGAAAGCCCCTCCTCCACGACGGAACGGGTGACGGCGGTTCCGCCCGCGGCCGGTCCCCGGATCTGGGCGAAGTCCCTCATGCGGCGGAGGAGGCGGTTTGCCACACGGGGAGTGCCCCTGGACGAGGCTGCCAGGAGGGAGGCGGCGTCATCGTCAATGGAGACGCGGAGGATCCCCGCGGAACGGCGGAGTATGGCTTCCATGTCCGAAAGCTCGTAGAAAGAGAACCGGCAGGTAATACCGAAACGGCCGATGAGGGGGCTGGAAACGTTTCCCGCCTTGGTGGTGGCCCCCACCAGGGTAAAGGGGGGAATGGGGAGCCTGATGGTCCGGGCGCTGGGCCCCTGCCCGATGATCCAGTCCAGTTCGTAATCTTCCATGGCGATGTAGAGCATTTCTTCTATGGCGGGTTTGAGCCGGTGTATCTCGTCGATGAAAAACACGGTCTTTTCGCTTATCATGGTGAGTATCCCCGCCAGGTCCTTGGGCTTGTCCAGAGCCGGCGCGGAAGTCACCTTGAAGTCCGCCCCCAATTCGTGGGCCACCACCTGGGCAAGGGTGGTCTTTCCCAGCCCCGGCGGGCCGATAAGGAAGAGGTGGTCCAGGCTTTCGTTTCGCTTCCTGGCGGCGGCGATGAAAACGGAGAGATTCTCCTTCATGGAAGCCTGGCCCAAAAATTCGGCCAGGTTTTGGGGACGCAGGGAAAGATCCCGGTCATCATCTTCGGAATACCGCTCCGGATGGGTTATGCCCGGCATGGCGGCGGTTTTACCGGCGGCAAAACCGGGGTCTGATGTTTCGGGCGGTACGCCGGGTTTGTTTTTTCCCATACCCCCAAAACTATACCCGCCGGAGACGTGCGTTGCAAGAAGCGTATGTTGCGAATATAATAGAATATATGAACACACTATGGACGGATTTCTGGAGCCGGTATTCGGGGAACGTTATGTCATTGCTCCGGGCTGTCATCGCATCGGCCATTATTGCCGTAGTCGGCCTCACAATAAACCGGGCGGTGCAGCGGCTTATAAGCCGGGGCTCCTCACGGGATGTCACGGTTGACGATACGGTAGGGATTCTGTTACGGCATGTCGTCCGGTACGGGATATTCGTCATCTGCCTCATCATGATCCTTAACGCCTTCGGCATCAACACCGCGAGCCTTCTGGCCGTTCTCGGGGCCGCCGGCGTTGCCGTGGGCCTCGCCCTAAAAGACACCCTGGGCAATATCGCCGCCGGCATCATCCTGCTTATCCTGCATACCTACCGCCGGGGGGATTATATCGAATTCGGGGGTTACAGCGGGTCGGTAAAGGACATCAACCTCTTCACGACTATTCTGGAAACTCCGGACGGCGTGTACATTTCCGCTCCCAATTCAAGCATCTGGGGAACGCCGATCAAAAACTACACCCGCACCGGCCGCCGCCGCATGGACCTTTCGGTCCTTGTCTCCTATTCCGATTCCCTGGACACCGCCTTCCGGGTTATGCAGGAGATAATTGACGAGGAAAGCCGCTTCCTCAAAGATCCGGCGCCCCAGATTATGGTCCAGTCCTACGGCGAAAGCGGCATAACCGTCCTTCTGCGGGCCTGGTCCCCCGGAAACATA
Organism: Treponema sp.; assembly: GCA_031255475.1. Lineage (GTDB taxonomy): Bacteria > Spirochaetota > Spirochaetia > Treponematales > Breznakiellaceae > JAIRLK01. The sequence goes on along the minus strand of JAIRSL010000203.1, from coordinate 5,337 downwards.
TATTGGACGATTTACTGGTTCCAGATGCGCAATATTAAAGAAAAAATTACGGCGGCGGGTCTGACCATTCCTTTCCCCCAGCGGGACGTACACCTGTACACGCAGGAGGACACGAAAACCGGCTGAAGCCGCTGTTCGGGGACGGGCTTTTCGGCGGGAACTTAAAGGCCGCTCAAATACATGATGGCCTGCTTGAACAGGGCTTTTTCCTTTTCCGCCTCGCTTAAACCCCGGGGCAGGGCGGCTTCCGCTTTCGCGAGGGCATCCGCCGCGGCCCGGCGGTCGTAGCCCATGCCCGCCAGAGCCTCCGCCAGTTCCCCATAGGGGGCCGCTTTTTGGGTGGCCGCCGAAACGCGGGTCAGTTTTCCCCGGAGGGCCAGGATCATCTTCTGTGCGGTCTTTTTCCCCAGGCCGGGCACCGCCTCAAGACGGCCCAGATCTTCCGCTTCCAGGGCCCGCTCCAGTTCTTCCTGGCCTATGCCCCCCAGAATTTTAAGCGCCCCCTTGGGGCCTATGCCTTCCACCCTGAGGAGTTCCAGAAACGTGGCCCGCTGTACATCGCTGGCGAAGCCGTAGAGTTTCATCTGATCTTCCCGGTGATAGAGCCACACAAAAACCCGCCCCTCTTCCCCTTCGGGCGGCAGCCGGTCCATGTCCGTGGCGGGCACGGCAATGTCCCACTCCACACCCCCGGTTTCTATGTGCAGGGAATCGCCGGTTTTTTCGGTGATGATTCCCCGGATACTGTTGAACATAGCCCCATGATACCCGGCGGACCGGGGAGTTTCAAGAACGCGCGTTGTAACAGAAAGCGGCTGTGCGCCTGAACTGTTCGCATGAACTGAGAATTACCATCACTGTTCATGTGGTCCTTGCCCAGGATAAAACGAAACCGGTATTATTGGATCATGACAATTCCCTGTTATCCTGATTTTACACCCATGGTCCGGGAATTAAAATCCGAACTATATCCCCAGTTATCCCAGCTTCCGGACGGCGTTTCGGAATATACGTTCTCCAACCTGTATCTTTTTCGGACCCGGTATGACTACCGTGTTTCGCGGATGCCGAACCGGGCCCTTATTCTTTCCGGCGGGCGGGACGGAAAGCGGTTCTTCATGACGCCTTGCGCAAGTCCCGGCCGTGAAATCCTGGAGGATCTCTTCAAGACGCACGATTACTGGAAGGGAATACCCGAGTCGCTGGTCCTGGTTAACCGGGCGGATTGGGAAGCCTGGGGAATCGAAATTGCCGAAGACCGGGACAATTTTGATTACCTTTACCGCAGAACGGATTTGGCGGAGCTTGCGGGGAAGAAATACCACAAGAAGCGGAATTTGGTACACGCCTTTACCAACGCCTATTCCCATTCGGAAGCGCCGCTATCGGCGCGGCATATCCCCGACGCGCTGGCCGTACTGCGGCAATGGCGGGAAGACAAGGGCGAAGACGGGGATTACGCGGCCGCGCTGGAGGCCCTGGAATTATTCGGCGACCTGGAGATGCGGGGGGTCATCTACTACGTGAACGGCAGCCCCGCGGGATGGTGCCTGGGCGAAGGTCTTGCCGGAGAGCGGATGTTCGCCATTCACTTTGAAAAGGCTATAGGCAACTATAAAGGGATATACCAGTTTATGAATCAGGCTTTTGCCGCCGGGCTGCCTGAGTATTACACCTCCATCAACCGCGAACAGGACTTGGGGGATGAAGGGCTCAGACAGGCGAAGATGACCTACCGGCCGGCGGGGTTTGTGCGGAAGTACACCGGCAAGAAGGCGTAAGCAAGCCGGCATTTGCGGCGCGTCCCGTTCACGCGCCCTCCGGGAGATCTCCGGTTACGCCCCGGACCCGCGTTATGACCGGCCCCGTTTTAAAGGGATGCCCGCGGCGGTAGACGTAGAGGGCGAATCCCGTTGCAAAGAAGGCCGCGACTCCCGCGGCTGCCCTAAGGGAATCTTTCGGAACCGGGGAAAGGAGGCCGCTTAGTAAATAGGCGGCGGCGAAGGCCAGGAACGGCGGCAGCAGGAGAAAAAGTCCCTGGGCCAGGGCGGTTTTAACGGAGAATTCGGTTTCCACAAGGCAGCCCGCCGGAAGGGGGAGGCCCGTTTTATTTTCCGCGATGACGATCCCCTGTTTCCGCCGGCATTCCAGGTTCATGCAGCCGAAACACGCATCGGAGGCGTCTTGCAGGACGGTTACGGCGTTCCCGGAGACGGCCAGCACCCGGCCCGTTTCTTTCACGAGGCTTCCCCGTTGTCCCCTGTTTCCGTCCCGGCAGGCGGTACGGGCATGGCGGGGACGCCATGGCGGATGCGGATGATGGAAGCCGCCGTACCATCCGGCTTAAGATCGATAAGGACCCCCTGCAATTCGGGAACGTCGTAGGCTTCCCGCGTCCAGTCGGGGATGCCGGAAAGGTATTCCCGAATACGGCCTTCTATTTCGGAGCCTCCGACGGAATTGACGCTGCCGGTGCGTCCTGCATCGGTGATTACCGCAGTACCCCCCTTCATGACGGTCTCGTCGGCGGTCTGGACCCGGCCGTGAGAGCCTATTACCGCGGAACAATGACCGTCGGCGGCTGCAAAGAGGGTGCGCTTTTCGGCGGTGGCCCCGGCATGAAAGTTGACGATGATGTAGGGGGTTTCCCGGCGCAGGCGCTCCAAAAGGACGGGGAGCCGGGCCGTTGGATTGTCCCCGTGCATACGGCTAAAACCGCTCTGGCCTATAAGGACCGCCACCGCTATTTTTTCGTTCCCGGCCTTGTATATGCGGGAGCCGTAACCGGGAGCGGCGGCGTTCAGGTTGTCCGGCCGCAATACATAGGGGAGGCGGCCCAGATTTTCGACCAGATCCTTCTTGTAGAAGCCACATTCGCCGGTGGTAAGGACATCGGCCCCCAGTTTGCGCAGATAGGCCGCGTGGTTCCGCCCCAGGCCGTTCCCCCCGGTAGCGCCGTTGGCGCAGACGATAACGAAGGAAGGCGCGTAACGCTGTTTCAACTCCGGCAGGCCCTTTTTAAGTGCATGAACGCCGGCCTTCCCGACTATTTCCGCAACGTAGAGAATCTTCATGTCCCGCGCTTCTTACAAATTGCCGCCGGGGCGGTTGGGATAATTGGACTGGGGAGACATCTTTGAAAGGATGCGGCTGAATTCGGAGGCCGCCCGGTAATCTTCCAGTTCCCGGCAGGCGTCCCTCAAATTGTACATGGCGTCGTAGTACATGGGCGCCAGGCGTATGGCCTCTTCAAAACAGTGCCGCGCTTCTTCGTAACTCCCCTCCACAAAGTAGAGGACCCCCAGGTTGTTCCAGGTTTTGGGAGAAGTATCTTCCCGGCTCAGGGCCGAATGATAACATTCTTCCGCAAGTTCAAACAGTTCCATTTCATAATAGATCAACCCCATGGAAACCCAGGCATCGGACATATCCTCTTCTATCCCTATGGCCCGTTGGAAACTGTTCAGCGCCTCCTCATAATCCCCGGTCCGTTGCAGGGCTATGCCAAGATTGGTCCAGAGAAACGGATTTTCGGGATCCATAATCAAGGCCTTACGGAACAGAGGTATCGCCTCGTTCGGCCGGTTTGCCTCCGTCAGCGCGATTCCCGAATTATTCAAAAAATCAGGCGTTTCCATTTTGCCCCTCCTGTTTTTAATATAATCCATTATCATAATCATAACCAGTATAAAAATTCCCGGATTAGGGCGAATACACAAAAATGTATAATATAAAACTGACAATGCAAAGGAAGCCTTCGCGGACCGGCCCTGTGGCGGTAATCCCCGTGTTTACGGGGTCTTCTTAAATCCTTCTGCGCAGAAGCATCCGTTTTGCCGGTATGTCCGCCGTTTCCGTATTCTTTTCCGCCGCCCGGTTCCGCCGTTCCGCCAGGATGAACAGTTCCCTGATGGAATGGATGCCCAGCTTGGAGTAGAGGTTTTTCCGGTAACCCTGGGCGGTATTGGCGGTAATGTTGAGCATACGGGCTATGCCGTTGTAGTCGTAACCCCGCAGAATCAGTTCCGCCACCCGCAGTTCCTGCCCGGTCAGGCGGTCAAAGGCGTTCGCTTCCAGGACGCGCAGGGTTTCTTCCGGATTGCCGCCGGGAGAGCGTTCCGGGGACGCCGCCGGTATGCCCGCCTTTTCGTCAATGCCGTTTGAGGTTATTTCCATCCCCGGCGGCAGCAGCGAACGGCCCCGGAAGGAGTAGAGCAGGTAGGGTTCCAGGATGAAGTACAGCACCGCAAGCCCCGCCGCAATCAGTATATATACCATATACAGCATGATCTTTTCGTTACGGAAGATTTCCAGCAGGGCGGTGTGTATCAGTACGTCAAAAAAGGCCATGCCGATGAAGATCGGGCTGATAAACCGGCTGGGATAGCGCCCGGCCAGTATGACGCCGGTATATGGCACAGTCCAGCAAAGGGCGGACCCGCCGCTCAGGAGGACGCAGGCGGCCGGGAAGAGGGAGGGAATGTTCAGCGAAACAACGGCAAGGATGAATCCCAGGACGGCGATTCCCAGCAGGACCGCGCCTGTTCTTAAGGGCATAGCGCCGGCCTTCTTCCATAAAATAAAAATAACCACGCCCCAGAAGGCGTTGGCGGCGTATAATATCGAAATCCCGTGGGGCGCGCTTTCCGCTATGGTGATGCCGAACAGGGTTATCAAAGCGCCCACACCGCCCAGGCCGAAAATCCCCGCGAAGAAACGCCGGGGACAGGACGGTAGGATGGCGGCCCGGACATCCGCCTTTTTAACATACCGGGGCCACACCCGGGCGGGCAGCTTGCAGTAGAACAGCAGCTGCGCGGCAGTGGCGGCGGCCATAAAGAAGCGGAACACCGCAAACGGAACCGGGGCAATATCGTTTTGCAGCAGGGCGATGATGAGATTCGCCGGGGCATACGCAAGGGTCAGATGCCGTATGGCCGTTTCATCCCGGAACAGGTTTACGATGACGGCGGTCTCAAACCCGATGAGGAATATGCAGCAAAAATATTGCAGGTAGAACGCGAGCGCCAGGATTCCGGGCGGCAGGGGTAAAAACAGCGCCAGGACGGAGAGGAAGGCGGCGCCGGCAGTAACCCGCTGGGTCCGCACGATAAGCCGGGGCAGGAAGATCAGCCAGATGATTGAAAGAATATAACCCGCCACGATAAGCATCGTCAGGTTGTTCAACGACACCGGCAGAGGCGTCCGGCCGTCTATCGACAGGGCGTTACCGGAAAAGTAGACAATCCCCATCTGCCAGGCAACGAACATGGAAAAACAGCACAGCAGAGGCAGCCGGATGTGTATCCTGAGTTTTTCATTTTCAACTAATAGAGG
>JAIRSL010000020.1 GCA_031255475.1 Treponema sp. | reverse complement strand
TTCTTTTCTGTTTGGTATATGGCACAGCGTTATGACCTTACGAAATTTCGTTGACGGTGATATGACATTATCAACTACACTTATGGCGGCTTTCATGTTGTTTTTTAGCAGTTTTATTTTTTCGATACAAACCGGAATGCAGTATGAGCAATCGTCTTCGGTATGGGATGCTATGGTCATGCATTTTATCAATAATACAAGTGCAAACATGTTTCATGTTGTCTTTCCAGATGGCACAGAAAATACGCCCGTTATGCGTATTGCAATCGCACAAGTTATTATGTTTACTATTGTTTTAATAAGATATTTTTCATGGAAAAGGCAAAAGAAATCTTATTTTACCGGATCGGCTAAACCTTTTGTGGAATTTATCCAAAATACTTGACGGAAAGGCGCAAAGGGATAACGTTGGGCGTTTAAACCGCTTAATGCTTAAAATGCCTGATCCCGGAAAACACCATGGCGATTCCATGCTTGTCGCAGGATTCAACAGAAAGTCTGTCGTTGAGGGAGCCGCCGGGTTGTATGATGGCTTTGATGCCGTAAGCCGCCGCCTCTTCCACCACGTCGGGGAAAGGGAAGAAGGCGTCCGAGGCCAGGACACGGGGCGGTTTCCCATCGGCGAATGCAGTGGGGACAGTCCGCGTGCCGTTACCGCCGGCTCCTTCGCGGGCGGCTTTGACGGTGGCGGCGCTTCGCTCAAGGGCCTGCCGTGCCGGCCAGATGCGGTTTACTTCGCCGCCCCCTATGCCCGCGGCGGCCTGGTCTTTCACCACCATGATGCCGTTGGACTTGACGCAGGACACCGCTCTCATGCCGAAGATAATGTCCGGAATGTCCTCCGGGAGCGGGGCAGCCCTGGTGACCACTTCCCATTTTTCCAGAAGCCGCCGGTCCGCGTCCTGCACCAAAAGACCGCCGTCAATGGAAACACATTCCCGCCCTTCCTGTGGGGCATGGGGCGCGCGCATGATCCTGAGGTTCTTTTTCTTTTTGAGGATATCCAGGGCGGCTTCTTCAAAGGCCGGTGCAACGATAATCTCTAAAAAAATCCCCACCAGTTGTTCCGCGGTTACCGCGTCGAGAGGAACGTTACATGCCACGATACCTCCAAAGATGGAGACCGGATCGCAGGCGAAGGTTTTGGCGAAGGCTTCCGGGAGAGAATCTCCCAGGGCTATACCGCAGGGAGTGTTATGCTTGACCGCAGCGCAGGCGGCCCGCGCCCCGCCCGAACCCGCCTGATACCGGGATAGGCCCAGAGCCGTGAGATCCGCCGCGCCCTGAGGCGGCGTCCTCTCGGAAGGCAGCCCGAAGGCGCAGACCGCTTTCCAGGCCAGGTCCAGATCGCGGATGTTGTTGTAGCTCAGGTCTTTTCCGTGAAGCTGTTCCATGGAGGGAACGGCGCCGGGCCTGCCGGTATTGACGTACAACGCGGCGGTCTGGTGGCTGTTTTCACCGTACCGCAGGGATTGGGCCTTTTTCAAGGACATGGGCCAGTAGCCGGGATAGTCCGCCTGAGTTCCGCCCGAGTCCGGGCGGTCAAGGCCGCCAAGGTAGCGGGCAATGGCGGCGTCATAGGCGGAGGTTAAAACGAAAACTTTTGCCGCAAGGCGTTTCCTGAATTCTTCGGGTACATTTCCTGCCTTGATTCCTTCCATGGTTTCGCCGTAATCTGCGGGATCCGTAAGGACTATCACATCCCGGTAGTTTTTCGCCGCGGAACGCAGCATGGCCGGCCCACCTATGTCGATGAACTCTATCGTCTCTTCGGAAGGGCAATCCGGGGGATTGTCCCCGGAAAGCTCGGCCCGGACTTTTTCAAAAAAAGGGTAGAGGTTAACGCACACTAAATCTATCGCCGATAGGCCGAGTTTCCCCAGGGTTTCCCGGTGGGCGGGCAGGTCCCGCCGGGCAAGGAGTCCCGCGTGGACGGCGGGATGCAGGGTTTTGACCCTGCCGTCAAGACATTCGGGAAAACCCGTGACCGACGATATGTCGACGGCCGGAATCCCTTCGTCCCGCAGGTGTTTTAAGGTCCCCCCGGTTGACACAATTTCCCATCCCGCGCCGTTCAAAAAAGAAGCCAGCCCGGTAATTCCTTCCTTGTTAAATACGCTGATCAAAGCCCGCGGTTTCATACATCTCTCCTGTTAGACAGTTTTTCTATCATAAACATTGCGGCTTCCACAATGGCAGCATGTTCCGTTTCATGAATCCGCTCCGCCAGCGAAGCGGGAGTATCCCCGGCAATGACCGGGACCTTCTTCCGTAAAATGACGGGCCCCGTATCCGTACCGGCGTCTACCAGGTGTACCGTACAGCCCGATTCCGTTTCCCCTGCCTCCAGGACCGCCCGGTGAACCCGTTCGCCGTACATCCCCGGTCCGCCGAATTTGGGGAGCAGGCTGGGGTGCAGGTTGATGATTCTGCCTCGGAAGGCCGCAAGAATGTCCCCCTCCAGTATTGAAAGAAACCCTGCCAGGATGATGAGCCGTGCGTCCCGTTCCAGGGCTTGCCTGAGGATACGGTCCGACAAATCCCGCCGCCGCGCCTCTTTGGGAAGGCTCCGGTCCGGCGCTTCAGCAAACGCCGGTATCCCCGCGGCCCGGGCCCGTTGCAAGGCATGGACTTCCCGGCGATCCGAGACGGCCGCGACTATCTTCCCGGCCCCGAGCCCGCCGGATTTTTCCGCGTCTATCAACGCCTGAAGGTTGGTTCCGTTCCCGGAAACCAAAACGAGGATGTTCACCGGAGAAGGGCTATTCAAAACGCAGTGCCTCCGCCGCTCCCCGGCCCGCGTCAACACGGCCTATCTCCCAGGCGGGATACCCCATGCCGTCCAGATATTCGACAGCCTCCCGGACATCGCTCCGGTCCAGGGCAAGAACAAACCCTATTCCCATATTGTAGGTGTTAAAGAGGAGTTTCCGTGTTTTTTCATCGGTCCGCAGTATTTCCGCTCCGGCGGCCTGGGCGTCCGCCCCGGTAATTTCCGTGCCGTCCGCCCGTCCCGCAGTATCGCTGCCGGCGGAAACACCCCAGGCTATCCGCGCAAAGACGGGCGGTATGGTCCAGGACCCGGCGCGGATCACGGCGGCCAAGGCTGCGCCGTTGGAAGACCGGAACATACGGGGAATGTTCTCGTAAAAGCCGCCGCCGGTGATGTGGGCCATGCCCCGGACTTCGACCTTTTCCATAAGGCCCAGCACAGGCTTTACGTAAAGCCGGGTCGGTTCCAGGAGCGCGAGGCCTATGGGCATACCGCCAAAGTCCTCGTGTAAATCCGGCAGAACCCTGCGTATAAGGCTGAACCCGTTCGAGTGCGCCCCCGAAGAAGCGACGCCGACAAGGGCGTCCCCTTCCCTGATGTTCCTGCCGTCCACGATGCGCTCCCGGTCCACAATGCCCACGGCGAATCCCGCAATGTCGTATTTACCCTCGTCGTAGAACCCCGGCATTTCAGCGGTCTCTCCGCCCAGGAGGGTACATCCCGTTTCCTTGCAGCCCCGGACCACGCCCCGGACCAGTTCTGCCGCAATACCGGCGTCGAGCTTACCGCAGGCCAGATAGTCCAGGAAGAAAAGCGGTTTTGCGCCGTGACAGAGGATGTCGTTCACGCACATGGCAACACAATCAATGCCCACGGTGTCGTACTTTTTCATGGCGAAGGCCACGTCCAGTTTGGTCCCCACGCCGTCGGTCCCCGAAACCAGAACCGGATCTTCCATGCCTTTCCCGGCGCGGATACACTCCTTCAGGGAGAATATGCCGGCAAAACCGCCTATGCCGTTAAGCGCCGCCGGGCTTGCGGTTTCCGCCGCCAGTTCCCGGTATTTTTCCACCGCCCGGTAACCTTCCTCAATATTCACTCCGGCCTGTCTGTAATCCATGGCCTGTATCATACGGGAATTCCGGTCTCTTGGCTATCGGGAACGCGAAAATTTGAAGGTGGTGGCATACGGCTGCGGTCCCGGAGTTCTTCATTCGCGGGCTTGCTTCCTGGTTCTTCATCCGACTGAGGCGGGCAACTCATTCAACAAAACCCGGATAAAGCCGATATACTGAGTATGAATAAGCGTATTAACTTTGAGGACTCCATTTTCATCATCAATACCCGGATCAGAATAATCCGGGATATGCTCCTTCTTGATGCCGATCCGGATTTGTTCCTGGAGAAGACGCTGGACGATGTAAATTTTATCGACAAAACCCTTGCAATTCTCCTGGATCAGCTTTCGGATAACAAACGCTTTATCGAACGGACGGAACAATTCCATAATCTGGCCGAAACCGAACGAATTTTCGCGGAGGTCCTTTCCGGCCTGATTAGCGGCAACGGCGCCATCTCATCGGGCAGGTTTCCATCGATACGCGACCGGCTTACCCTTCTGTGGAACCACGCGCAGGAGCGGCGGAAGGTCATAGACAATACGGCCTGTTCCGAAACCGGCGGGATATCGGCGGACCCGGTGGTCAGTTCCGATGAATTGAACGAACTTCTTCAAGACCTTAAATGAGACTATGAGAATTACCGGCGGCGCGCTTGCGGGGCGGAAGGTGGAAGTTCCTGAGGGCGAAATCCGGCCTGCCATGGACCGTATGAGGGAATCGGTCTTTGCGGTCCTGGGGGATCTTTCAGGGTTTTCCTTCCTTGACATCTTTTCCGGGTCCGGCGTCATCGCCCTGGAGGCGGCTTCCCGGGGTGCCGGCCCGGTGGAAGCGGTTGAAAAAGATCCCGTAAAGCGGAGAATCCTGCTGAAAAACATTTCCATATCACCGGTACGGATAAACTGCCGTTTTATATCCGCCGAACTCTATATCGCACGGGCGAAAAAGACCTTCGACATAATTTTCTGCGATCCCCCGTTTCCGTACAAATACAAAGGGGACCTCTTAAAATCCATAGCGGTTTCCCCTCTGGTACACCCCGGTTCCCGGATACTCTTGCACAGACCCCGTGAAGACAACTATAGTGAAATAAAAGGGTCTTCGGCAGAATCTTCCTTAGGACATTCTTTCGGACTTTCATTGGAAATATCAAAGGTTTACGGACGTTCCGTCGTCGATTTTTTTATTTTTAGTGAGAAAAATAGTTGAACATTTTTGTAATATATATTATATTATAATCATAGAATGAGCGGAAAGTTCAATTTGAGATGTATTTTTTTTTGAAAAAGTCTGGAGATTTGTGTTGTAATTTGGTTAAAAATGACAAATAATACAAGTAATAGCATAAATTTATTTAGGAATAGCATGGATTGCAAAAATGTATTGAGCCGTTTTAAAAATCAGGCTGTTTTTCTAAAAACCGTATCTAGGCCTCAAATCAGCAGCGGGCAAAAAGTTGCGTTAAACCGAAAGGGAAATATTTTATATAACGAGGGCGATATAGAGGGCGCCCGGCGGATTTTTTTAACCACCGGGTATTCCGACGGCCTGGTAAGGATAGGCGATTTTTACCGGTCCAAAGGCAGGGCTCTGGACGCCCTTCGTATGTATTGGATTGCTCCGGACAAAAAAAAGTCTGAATCGATTATCATAGAATTATCCGAAATCATCAAAAGTATGATACACGAACCTGAAAAAAAGGATTGACCCAATGAATTTAGACGATAATGACGAAAAACAAGAGGACATAATGAACGTGACCATCGCCAGGCCGCCGGCGCTGAATCATGCCGCCGAGACGGACGAAGAAACCTTGGATCTTACGCAAATTTCGGAACTTTCAAAGAAAGGTTACCTGTTTTTGAAGGAAAA
>JAIRSL010000290.1 GCA_031255475.1 Treponema sp. | reverse complement strand
CCGCCCGGAAAGGGGTTACGGTACGCCGGGCGGACGCGGCGGAGCTTTCGGTGTTTTACAGCCTCTTTCAGGAAACCGCCCGGCGGGACGGGATTGCCATACACAGCCCGGCCTATTATCAGACCCTCTTTGCCCTGAGCCGGGAATACCTGACAGAGGACGGCGGGGGAGGGCGGGCGAGGCCTGACATCCGGCTCTACATCGCGGGGGAGGGGGGAGCGGATCTGGCGGCGATCATCATCCTTATCCGGGGAAACCAGGCGGTATACCTCTACGGGGCTTCTTCGGATCACAAACGGAACCTTATGGCCCCCTACGCCCTTCAGTGGAAGGCCATGGAGGAGGCTAAGGCGGCGGGCTGCCGGGAATACGATCTCTTCGGCATACCCCCCCGGGACGATCCCGCGCATCCCATGGCGGGGCTGTACCGGTTTAAAACCAGTTTTGGGGGAACCGTCATCCACCGGTGCGGAAGCTGGGACTATCCCTGCCGGCGGGTAGTCAAAAGCCTGTTTACCGTTGCCGAAGCCGTACGGAAACAACTGCGGAGTGCAAAGAAACGATGAATCTTGAAGCGTTTATCCTTGGGTGCGGGGGTATGATGCCCCTGCCGAACCGTTTTCTTACCTCGGTACTGCTCAGGCGGGAAGGGGAACTCTTTCTCTTTGACGGAGGGGAGGGGACCCAGGTATCCCTCAGGCGGCTCAACCTCCGGTGGAAGAAGATCACCGCCATATTTGTGAGCCATACCCACGCGGACCACGTGACGGGCATACCCGGCCTCCTCATGCTGTCCTCTCAGGTGGACCGGGACGACCCCCTCTACATCTTCGGCCCTCCCCGGCTTGCCGAGTACATCGAAACCAGCCGCCGGGTCCTGGATATGTACATCAACTACGAGATCGTGGTCAAGGAGATCACCGGGCCGGGGATCGTGTACCGGGGGGAGGGCTTTCACGTCCGGGCGTTTCCCCTGCGGCATACCAAGCCCTGCCTGGGCTATACCATGGAGGAGGAAATGCGCCCGGGGGAGTTCCATCCCGAAAGGGCGGAGGCCCTGGGAGTGCCCCGCGGGCCCCTGTGGGCGAAGCTCCAGGGCGGGGAAGTCGTGCAGGCCGCCGGCGGGAGGGATGTCCGCCCGGAAGAGGTGCTTGGGCCCGCCCGTCTGGGGAGGAAGTTCTCGTTTGTCACCGACACGCTGGCCTTTCCGGAGATAGCCGGGGACGTGGTGGAATCGGACCTGCTGGTATGCGAGGGGATGTTCGAACGGGCCCTGGAGGAAAGCGCCCGTGAAAAGAAGCACATGACCGCCGAGCAAGCCGCCCGCATTGCCCTGGCCGCGCGGGTGAAGAAGCTGGCCCTGATCCATTACAGCCCCCGGTACACGGAATTCGACTTAAAGCGGCTGTTGGAAGAATCCCGGGCCATATTTCCCGCAACCGTTCTGTCCAGGGACCGGGCGGTTTTTCCGATAGAGTATGTTGATTAGCAGCGAAGGGTTTCATACCCTTCGCTCAATATCCGTCCGCCGCTGCTTATACCGCCGAAGCGGTATGCGGCAGCTATGCTACCGGCGCGGAGCTAAGCGGCTTAGGCCCGGTTCCGTAAATAAATTTCGGTTTTACCGTTACGAGCAGCGCGGGGATAACGGTCAGGCTTAACAGCGCGGTTATTACCATGGCGAGGGCTACGAGGATCCCCATGTCCGCTATGATGGTAAAACTGGACAGGCCCAGGACGGCAAAACCCGCGCCGACGGAAGCCGCGTTGATAATGATGGCCTTGCCGGAACTGTTGAAGGCCCGGCGGAGGAACGCGCCCGGCTCCTCACCGTCTTTACGCGCCAGGTATTCGTGTTTAAAACTTTCCATAAAATGAATCGTATAGTCGATGCCGATACCCACGATAAGGCTGGCTATGATGGCGGTTCCGATGTTGAGCTTGATCCCCAGAAAGCCCATTATCGCAAAATTGCAGAAAATGGCAATCACAATCGGTACGCCGCCGATAAGCCCCGCGATGAGGGAACGGTTTGAAATGGCAATGATAAGAAACACCATCAAGACGGAAAAGGCAATCGTGATAAGCTGCGCTTGCGTCACCATGTCGGTGATGGCGACTTCCAGTATAGAGCCGCCGCCTATTGTGAAACGCACGGTTTCGGGGAAAACTTCCGCAGCGTAGGCCCTGATGGTGTCAAGAACCTGTACGGTATCGTTCCGGCCAAGGGTGCGAAGCTGCACCATCGATTTAATGGCCGTGGGTTCCATGGGATCGTTGGAATAGCCGGAAGTGCCGCCGGCCAGCAGCGCCAAATAGTTGGAGGTGATCTGCGCCAGTTCCGAGGCGGTCTCTTTGCCGTATTTCGCGGGATCCCTGGGAATCTCGTAATAGGCCATGCCCTGGTAGTTCGTCTGCCGTTTGAGTTCCCGTACCAGTTCCCCGGCGTTCATGGCGGGATTGGCCCCGGACGCGGTATCGAGCATGGCCAGCAGTTCCTCCGTGGAAACGGACGCCCCCAGAATCCGGGCGTTCCCGTCTTCGTCCCCGCCGTCCATCCCGGCGCTTTCCGCTTCTTCCCCGAAGCCGTCATCAAGAGCGAAACCGAAATCATCTTCCGTGTCAAAACCGGCCGCTTCAAACCCAAAACCATCCATTCCTTCATCGGCGCGGTATTGCGGGACGCGCCGGCGAATTCCCTCAGGACTTTCATCGGCGTTGAACACCTGGTTGACGCGCTTTACCATGTCGGTAAAACCAACGACTTTACCGACCATGGGATTGCGTTCCATGAGAATGGAGGAAAGGTCGTCCATCGCGCCGAGCACATCGGGGGCAAGCAGCTCCTCCGTGGCGTCGGCTTCAAGCACAAGGCTCACCTCTTTGGAACCGCCGAAGCGTTCACGTATAAAGTGGTCGGATTTGGCAATGTCGGATTTTTCGTTGAAATATTCCACCAGGACATTATCGACAATGAGTTTTGACGTTCCATAACAGGCGATGACGGTAATAAACAGGGTAAGCGCCAGTACAAGGCGTTTCCTCCGCACCACGGAAAAAAAGCCCCGGCCTATTGCCGCTTCCGGTAATTCCCTGCCCGGATCGGCGGCCCGCCGCCCGGTTTCCCGCCGTGCTTTTACGGGGCGCGGCCCGCGGAGGAGGTACCACGCGGGGATCAGGGTTACCGCGAGGATGAACGCGGAGGCTACGCCCAGAGAGGAGATAACGCCGAATTCCCGCATGGGGACAATGGGGGTAAAGCAAAAGGAGATAAAGCCCGCCAGGGTGGTAAGGGCGGCTAAAAAGACGGGTTTGATAATTTTCCGTATAAGATCGAGCGTCACCAGGCGGTATTCCTCTGCGGTGAACGTCCTGTTCCGCGTATCTTCAAGGTGATGGGTTACCACATGGATGCCGTAGGCGCTTCCTACCGCCGCGAGCATAACCGGCATTACCATGGACAAGAGGGATAGTTTTATGCCCAAAAGCGGCGCGGCGCCTACCGCCCAAATAACGGCAATAACCACCGTAAGAAAAGGAAGAAAAACGCCGGAGGCGCGGCGGAACGAAAAGAACAGCGTCCCCAGCAGCGCGATGAGTACCAGGGGGATGAGGAAGCCGAGATCGTCAAACATTGATTCGGTGATCTCGGCGCTTATCACCGGCTGGCCGGTTACATACACTTCGGCGAGTCCGTCAAACATTTCCTGCGCCGCTTCCCGGACTTTAGTCAAGGTGGCGATAACTTCCGGCTTACCGGCGTCCACCTGGGGTACGTCAATGGGGATAAGTATCTGGGTGGCGGAAAGGTCGTCCGACACGAGGGAACCTGCGTAAATGTCCCAGGAAGCTATGCGCCGTTTGAGTTCCGCGATTTCCTCCGGCGTTCCGGCAAAATCTTCGTTTACCAAATCGGCGACAACAATGGCGTCCTCCTCGGCGGTGATATAATCGATTGTCATAATCGAATTCACATCCCCGACAAAATCAAATTCTTGTATCCGCTTTACGTAGTCCCCTATTTGCCGCAGAAAACGGGGTTCAAAAACCGAGCCCATGGGCCGTTCCAGCCCGACAAAGATCGAGACCGAATTGCCGAAAGTTTCTTCAATATAATCCGAAGTAAGGCGCGCTTCGAGTTTTTCAGGCAAAAAACGGAAATTGTTGTTGTCCGGTTCTACCCTGGGCAGTTGGAGCGCAAAAAACACGGTGACGGCGGCTATTATCCCCACGATAGCCCTTGGATGCTTAAAGAATTTTTCCATTAATTACTCCTGAAAAACGCTTGATGTTTCTGTGCATAAATGAGCATACTGATACCGTCATAAAAAAACAACAGGCAGTTGGTTTCACTGTATCGCGTTTTATGGTAACGTTTCGTACAGAATTCCATATTATGTTGGTTTAACGGTAATTTCATTCGATATGTCGGGTTAAATATACCGGCCGGACAACTCCGAAAGCAAAAAACGGAAGGAGAAGGCACAAATGGACAAGCAAAACCGTAAGGTACGCTATACCAGGAAGGTACTGGCCGAAAGCCTTATCGAACTGATGCAGGCAAGGCCGGTTTCCGCCATATCGATCAAAGAACTATGCGCCCTGGCCGATATAAACCGTTCGACTTTTTATGACCACTATAAGAGTCCCTATGATATTCTGCGGCAGATAGAGGATGCCGCGCTTGAAGCGCTTGATAATATCCAGGTTAAGAGCGCGTTTCTGTCCGGTAAAACCGAACAACAGCATTTCGTGGAAGGGATCCTCCAGTTCATCATCGACAACAAAAACTGGAGCCAGGTTTTGATGAGCGAACACGGCGACATTCAGTTTCAGCGGAAACTTTTCAGCTTTATCCAGCAAAAAGGACTGATAAAATTCAAGAAGAGCGATCCGGTTGACGAACGCGCCAAGGCATACTACCTCGTGTTCGCCTTAAACGGCAGCATCGCCCTCATCCAACAATGGGTAAAAAACGGCATGGACATCCCCAAAGACAAGATGGCCAGGATGCTTATCAAATTGAACCGGCAAGAGTAAGGGCCGCAAACATAGCGAATGACCTGGCCGGAACCGGCGGGGAAATGCGTAATCATTGGCAGGTCAACGCCCTTGCCGGGTAAGAAAAAGCCAATTATACTAGAAAAAGGCGCTGTTATTAGCCGGAGGAGAAAAGTTATGGATAAAAACGCTATTATCGGGCGGGCTAAGGATTATATCGCCAGGGAACAGGACGAAAACTTCCGGAAAGAAGCGGAAGACCTGTTGGTCAAAGAAGACTGGAAGGAACTGGAAGACCGTTTCTACCGGAACCTGGAATTCGGGACAGGCGGTTTGCGGGGGGTTATAGGCGGCGGTTATAACCGCATGAATACCCTGGTGGTCAAGAGCGCCACCCAGGGTTTGGCCTCCTATGTCAGGAAGGCTTTCCCGGATAAGGCCCGGACGGGAACCCTGAAGGCGGTCATAGCTTACGACAGCCGGCATTATTCCACCGAATTCGCCGAAGCCGCCGCCCTCATATTCGCGGCAAACGGCATCACGGCCTACCTCTTTTCTTCCCTGCGGCCCACACCCGAGCTGTCCTACGCCGTCAGAAAACTGGGGTGCGATACGGGGATCGTGGTCACCGCGAGCCACAACCCCCCCCGGTACAACGGGTATAAGGCCTATTGGAACGACGGTTCCCAGGTGATTGCCCCCCACGATCAGGGGATCATTGACGAGGTGAACGCCGTTACGGATATTAAGGAGATAACCCGCCTTGAGGCAATAGCCCGCGGGCTCCTGGAAATAATCGATAAGCAGATAGACGACCCGTACCAGGCCATGATCAGAAGCCGGCTTTTCAGGCCGGACCTTATTAAGGCCAGGGCCGGAGATGTGAAGATAGTTTACACCCCCCTGCACGGGACCGGCGCCATGCATGTGGAAGCGGTGCTGGGGAGCCTGGGGCTTAACGTCATCACCGTGCCTGAACAGCGGGAGGGGAACGGGGACTTCCCCACCGTGTCCTTTCCCAACCCGGAAGAAGCAGCCGCCCTGGAAATGGCGGTAAAGCTGGGCAAAAAGACCGGCGCCGACGTGGTTATGGCCACGGACCCGGACGCCGACCGTTTGGGCATCGCGGTTCCCGCCGCCGGCAATGCGGGGGAATTCACCCTTTTAACCGGAAATCAACTTGGCGCTCTCTTAGCTGATTATATATTGCTCTCTTTGAAAGAAACAGGTAAAATGCCGGCAAAACCGGCTATGGTCAATTCTATCGTCACCACGGGTATGCAAAAGCGGGTCGCCGCTTCCTACGGGGCCGAGTGTTTTGAGTGTCTTACGGGTTTCAAGTGGATAGCCGATGTATGGCGGCGGAGCGAAACCGACGGTAAGGGCTATACCGTGGTGTACGGCACTGAGGAAAGCTACGGTTTCCTCGTGGAACCGGAAGTCCGGGACAAGGACGCGGTTTCGGCCGCCGCCATGACCGCCGAGATGACCCTTTACTGGCGGAGCAAGGGGAAAAGCCTGCTTGCCCGGCTGGAGGAGCTTTACCTGGCCAACGGTTACTGGCAGGAGCTGGGAATCTCCAAATACTTTCAGGGACCCCAGGGACCGGCCGTCATGAAGGGCATCATGGACGAATACCGCGGGAATCCCCCAAAAACCCTGGGAGGCCTCACGGTGGAGAAGGTCCGGGACATTCTGGAATCGGTCTGGAAATTTCCCGCCGATCCCGGCCGGACGGAACCGGTGGATCTTCCCAAGAGCGATGTGCTCCAGTTCTACCTTGAGGACGGGACGGTGGTGAGCGCCCGGCCCAGCGGGACGGAGCCTAAGATTAAATTTTACGCTTCCTGCTGCGCCGAAACCGGAAGCGGGGGGCTTGAAGCCGCAAAGCAGGAAGCCGCGCGGAAACTTGAAGCCATTGAAAAGGATATACGGGCCGTTATCGGAGAATAAGCGTATTGCGGTTTGCGGGGTTTTTCCCCGTAAATATTGTTAAAATTAAAATTTGAGAGGAGTGAATGTATGAAAGTCCGCAATGTGGCGCTGTTGGTTGGCTGTTGGACTATCATGTTTTTGTTAAACGGATGTTCTATCAATAAAATAGCGACTAAGGCGGTGGCAAACGCCCTGACCGGTCCGGGAGCCAGTACGGTTTTTACCGGGGATTCTGACGCGCGTCTTGTGGGGGATGCTCTTCCCCTTGCAATCAAAATATACGAAGCTCTCCTGGACATGCAGCCGGATCATCAGGGCCTGATCCTGACTACCGGCTCTCTCCTGGTGATGTACGCAAACGCCTTTGTCCAGGGGCCGGTGGAAATGCTGCCCCGTACCGAGTACCGGGTACGCCGGGAAGAGCGGGAACGGGCGCGGCTGCTCTATCTGCGGGGCGTCAAAATACTCCGTTCCGGCCTGGACAAGAAGTATCCCGGCTTCAACGATGCCGCCCGGGAAGGGCAGCTTGACGCCTATCTTGCCGGGACCAAAAAGGCGGACGTTCCCCTGCTGTATTGGACGGTGGCGGGCAGCCTTGCGGCGTATTCCCTGGATCCCTTTAACCTGGAACTGGGAATGCGTATTCCGGAACTATCCGCCATGCTGCAAAAGGCCTATGAGCTTGATCCCGATTTCAACGACGGCGCGATAGACGATTTTTACGTCCTGTTCTATGCGTCCCTGCCGCCGTTCCTGGGGGGCGATAAAACCAAGGCGGAAATTCATTTTGAGCGGGCCCTGGAAAAATCCAAGGGACTGGCGGCGGGGCCCTATGTTACCTATGCCCAGGCGGTTTGCGTACCTGCCCAGGACTACGAAACCTTCAGGAAGTATTTGACGATGGCTCTTGCCGTGGATCCCGACGCGAATCCTTCCAATCGGCTTGTGAATATTATTTCCCAACGCAAAGCCCGATACCTCCTGAATAATGCGGAAGACTACTTCCTGAATCTGGATGATGACGACTGGGATGATGATTGGGACGACGACGATTGGGATGATTATGATTGGGATGATGACGACTGGGACGACGATGACTGAGACGATTGGGATTGGCGAATGAACCGGCTAAAAGCCGGACGGTCTCTTGGGCGGAGTATCAGCCTTTCAATATAATTTATTGATATAAAAATCCGGCATTGTCAGCCGGATGAAGAGGAAAAAGCAAGATGAAAAAATTTGTATGGTTTTTGACGTTGATCGTCCTTTTGGGAGGTTTCTTTGGTTCCGGTTCCCTCTATGCCCAGAGGAGAAGGTCCCAGGGCGGGAAACAGGTCCTTAAGATAGCTTCCCTGGTTCCTGAAGACAGCCCCTGGGGGCGGGCGATAAACCGGATAGCCGAAGAATGGTACGAGATAACCGGCGGCGAGGTGGAACTCCAGATCTCCCACGGCGGGGTTTTAGGCTCCGAGACCGCCGTCTTACAACAGCTCCGCTTAGGCCAAATTCAGGGCGCGGTCTTGACTTCTTTCGGGTTAAATTCCATTGCCAAGGGGATTATCACCCTGAGTTGTCCCTTCCTGATCCGCAACGACCAGGAACTTACCATGGTATTGAACGAGTTGAAACCCGAATTTGAAGAAAAACTGAACAACGGCGGCGTTTTCACCCTGTGCTGGGCCCAGGTCGGCTGGCTCAAAGTCTTCTCGAAAGAGCCGGTTTTTGTCCCCGCGGATCTTAAAAAGCAGAAGGTGGCCGGCACCGATGACGAACTGGAAATGCTGCAGGCATTTAAAGCCATGGGGTATCAGATGATCCCGGTGGCCCTTAACGAACTCCTTTTTGCCCTGAGCGGCGGCATGGTTGACGCGGTGTATCAAAGCCCCATTTATGTGGGAAGTATGCAGCTTTTCGGAGTGGCTAAAAACATGGCATCCATCAATATTTCCCCCTTTATGGGAGGCATCGTTTTGGGCCGGGAAGCCTGGGCGAGGATACCCCGCCAGTACAGAGCCCGGCTCCAGGCTGTTGCCAAACAGGTCGAACAGGAGATTTACCGGTCCACCCAGCAGTTGGAAATGGATGTCATCAATACCATGACCCGGCATGGGCTCAAGATAAACCAGGTAAGCCCCCAACAGGAACAACTGTGGTATGATGATACCGCCAAGGCTATCCCCGCCTTACTCGGTACGACCTTTGACCGGGATATTTACGAACGGATCACGGCCCAGCTGCAAGCGTACCGGAACCATCGGTAAACGGAGGATGTATGGAAAATACCGCGCCTGCCGAAAAAAAGCCCTCTTTCCCGGGAACCGTTCTGTGGATTGTTGAGCAATTTTTCTGTTATGCCTCTCTGGCCCTGATGACCCTTTTGCCTGTTGCGGAGGTCGTTGCCAGGCGCGTATTCCATACGGGCGTTCCCGCTTCTTCCGGCCTGCTGATACATCTGCTTTTGGCGTTAGGCATTTTTTCGGGGATGCTCACCACCAAAAAAGCCGAACATCTTTCCATCTCACTTATCCAATATGTTGCCGCCGAAAGCCCTTTCAAGAGATTCTGCGGGATTCTCAGCGGCCTTTTATGTACGTTCGTCACCATCATCATCGCGTGGACTTCCCTGTCGTTTATCAAGATCGGGCTTTCCGTCCGTATGATCGGGTTTATTCCGGAACGGGTGGCTGCCCTGGTCCTTCCCATAGGTTACGCCGTTATCGCCTTCCGCTTTGCGCGGTTGACCCCGGTACGGGGATGGGGCCGGATCCTCCCGGTCCTGGCCGTTGTTTTGGGTTCCGTGGCGGCTTTCCCGTCCATTGCCAAATTTATATGGGGATTCGATATTCCCGATCCCGTTTATGACATCATCGATATTTGCTACGACATCGCATATTACGGAAAAGTCCCGGCCGTCATCGTCCTTATCTTCGCGGCATTTACGGGGACGCCGCTCTTTGCCGTTATAGGGGGATTGGCCCTTATCCTGCTCCAGGCGTCGGGGGCGGCCATGGAGATAGTGGTCAGCCAGATATACACCGCCCTGACCAAGAGCAGCATCATCGCCATTCCCCTCTTTACCGTGACGGGGTTCCTGCTGTCGGAAAGCAGGGCGGGGGAACGGCTGGTTAAGACGTTCAGGAACTTTTTCGGCTGGCTGCCCGGGGGCCTGATCATCGTTACGGTGATAATCTGCGCCTTCTTCACATCCTTTACCGGGGCTTCCGGGGTGACCATCCTTGCCCTGGGGGGCATACTCTATTCCATCCTGTCGGAACACGCCCAATACCCCGATAAGTTTTCCATCGGCCTCCTCACTTCCACGGGAAGCATAGGCCTCCTTTTCCCTCCAAGCCTCCCTCTGATTCTCGTTGGGGCGACCAGCCAAACCAATATCATTCACATGTTCGCCGGGGGAATACTGCCGGGCGTCATCCTGGTCGTTTCGGTCATCATCTTCGGAATTGTCTCGTCAGTCCGAATAAAGATACCCAGGGAGCCCTTTGATCTCAAGAAATCCCTGTTCTCCCTGAAAGATTCGGCCTTTGAGATTATCCTGCCGGTATTTTTGATCGCCGGGTATTTTTCCGGCTTCTTCTCCCTGGTAGAAATAGGGGCCATAGCGGTGGTGTATGTTTTTATCGTGGAAGTTGTGGTACACCGGGAAATCAAGGTTTCCGCCCTGCCCCAGGTTCTGTTGAAGGCCCTGCCGATTATAGGCGGGGTTCTCTCCATCCTGGCCCTGTCCCAAGCTCTGTCGTATTACATCGTGGATACCAGGGTGCCGGACAACCTTGCCCGCTGGATGCTTGCCGCGATCCGGTCCAAGTATGTTTTCCTGCTGCTCTTAAACCTTTCCCTTCTGGTTGTGGGCTGTCTGATGGATATTTTCTCCGCCATACTGATCGTCCTGCCCCTGGTCCTGCCCCTGGGACAGGCTTACGGCATAGACCCGGTGCATTTGGGGATCATCTTCATCACCAACCTGGAAGTAGGGTTCCTTACGCCGCCCATAGGGCTCAACCTGTTTCTGGCGACATACCGCTTTAAAAAGTCCTTTATAGAAATATGCCGCTATGTGTTCCCGTTCCTCCTGATCCAGTTGATAGTGGTAATCCTCGTAACCTATATCCCCTGGTTATCCACCTGCCTGCTCAGGTTCTTTTAAGAAACCGAAGGTTTCAGAAACCAAAGGTTCAAGAAACTTTCAGTTTCAGGTTTCCGGGGCTGTTACGGATTTTCCTTCAACTCGTGCAGTTGTTTGAGGCTCCTCAGTTTGAATGTCGCCTTTTCCTGAATCTGCCGGACCCGTTCCCTGGTTATGCCCAGCATTTTTCCCGTTTCTTCCAGGGTCAGGGGGCCTTCTCCGGCCAGACCGAAGCGGAGTTGGATGATCCTCATTTCCCGTTCCGAAAGCTGGGAGAGGATGTTCTCCATGGTTTCCTGAAGGGTCAGGGAGAAAACCAGTTCAAAGGGTTCTTCCATGTTGTCGTCTTTGATAAGATCCGCCAGGCGGGTCAGGTTGCCGTCGTCAACAATGGTATCCAGGCTGGTGGTTTCCTGGGAGAGCTTGACGATCTCCTTGACCTTGGAAAGGGGTATCCCCAGGTATTCGGATAATTCTTCCTCGCTGGGATCCCGGCCCAGGTCCTGGGTAAGCTGTTTTGCCACAAAATAACACTTTTTGATGATGTTCAGCATGTGGATAGGGATGCGGATCACCCGTCCCTTATCGGCGATACTCTTGATGATGGCTTGGCGTATCCACCACGTGCCGTAGGTGGAAAACCGGCAGCCCCGTGTATAATCGAAGCGCTCTACCGCCTCGATAAGACCGATATTCCCTTCGTTAATGAGATCCAGAAGGGAAAGCCCCCGGTG
>JAIRSL010000295.1 GCA_031255475.1 Treponema sp. | reverse complement strand
ATTACCGGCCGCGTACCGCCCATGCCTATGCTGCTCAGGCGGCTTCGGCTGACCCCGAAACCGACAAGGAAGTCTACCGTAGCCCTGGCGCGGTTTTCGCTCAGGGCCTGGAGGCCTATCTCGCCGGAACTGCCGTTTTCTTCATTCCGGCGGGCCTGGGTACCGGGCGGCGTTGTCGGGTTGGCGTGGCCTTCCACGGTGATCTTGTAGTCCCGGAACCTGTTGAGTATCTCGGCAATGCGCCGGAGGATACGGTTGTTGTTATCCCCGATGTCCTGGACCAGTCCGTTGAAATCCGCGGCGTTGGCCCGGAATATAATCGACGGAACCTGAATCTTAAGGCGGTCCCCGTCCCGAATCACCAGAACGTCAACCCCTATCCTGCCTTCTATAGATGAAGCGTTCCCCAGGACATCTTCGGCCTTGAAGGTAAAGGGATAATCCGTGGCCGCCTGGACCAGTTCGCCCCGGGAACTGCGGCCGTCCCAAATCAGCCGTTCCGAGGGTGGCCCCCGGCCTTCGATGCGGTAGAAGGACTTCCGGGAGGTTTCCCTTCCCTGGCTGTCTATCACGACTTCCCAAATTTCAAGGCTCCAGGCCGCCACGGGCGATTCGTCCGCGGCCGTAAGGTACATAAAGAGATCGTCGTCCACCCCATCGTTGTCGGGGCTGAAGTATTCCGGCGTGGACCTGAATTTCAGCGCGGGACCGGATATATCCACCATGACAGGAGCCGCCCGAACGGTAACGATATCCCCCTTGGTATAGGTAACCGTAAGGGTCGGGGTATACCGGCCTTCCCGTATGGCGCCCTGTGAGTCCAGGCCGTTCCAGATGACGGTTTCCGGCGGTACGGCCGCCGGCGTTTCGGGGAAAGACCTGATGACGGCGCCCGAAGGGTTCACCAGATCGAGTTTCCAGGATTCTATCCCTTCCTTGACGGAAAGGATGATTCCCAGGCGGATATTCCGGTTCGCGCCGGGGAGGGGGG
Source organism: Treponema sp. (assembly GCA_031255475.1). Taxonomy (GTDB): domain Bacteria; phylum Spirochaetota; class Spirochaetia; order Treponematales; family Breznakiellaceae; genus JAIRLK01. Next base: position 6,231 of record JAIRSL010000295.1, on the reverse strand, counting down.
CTATGCCGGAAGCCGATGAAGTCAGGAAGACTTGCGGAACCCTGGCGTCCACCGTTACGGTGTCAAGGATTTTGCGGAAACTATTCCCCGCTTCGTCGGTGGAACTCAGCGTGAAGCGGTAACCGCCGTCGGGTGCGGCATTACCCGCTCCATCCGCGCCGTCCCAGGCGATATTCGGGGCCGCCCCTGTCCACTGCCAGGACCGGATGATCTGGCCGGCGGAATTGGCGATGGAGAGTTCCCACTCGTCATGTTCCTCGGTAGTTATGTTGATGGGGACCTCGTCCCGCCTGCCGTCGCCGTTGGGCGAGAAGACGGTGAAAGGCATGAAGATTTCCGCCTTGGGCGGCGCGGTATCCACAACAAAGGGCCGGGAAACGGCTGTAGGCAGGTTCCCCATGGCGTAGCGGACTTCGATCCGGGCGGTATAGGTCCCATCCGGGACAACCTGCCCGTCGGCGGTCCTTCCATTCCAGGAGATGCCGCCGGGTACGGCGTTTACCCCTTCAAAGGTCCGTATCTCGCTTCCTGCGGCGTTAAGGACATCCACTTTCCAGGAGGTGACCCCCTCTCGTACCTGGAGTTGGGGAACAATGGATATAGTGTTCCTGGCTCCTGCCCCGGTGGGCGAAAAAGCTCTTAAATCGGTAGAGAGGAGTACCGGGGTATCTGCCGTACTCAGGGAGAACCGCTCCTCGTTGGACCGGCCGGGATTCCCCGCCTGATCCGTTGCGGAAAGCCGGTAGACGTACTCCCCATCGGGAGCCAGAGATCCCGCATCGGTATGACCGTCCCAGATAAGGCGGGAAGCCGGCGCGCCGGTCATGCGGAAAGTCCGCACCGGCCGCTCCGAATCCGGTTCCGCCGCCCGCCGGACTTCTCCGATCCAGGCGGTTTCGGCGCTCCCTTCCTGCCGGAAGATCATCTCGTCCTGGTTCCCGTCATTGTTCGGGGAGAAGGCGTTGTATTCCGCGCGTATGGCCGCACGGGGCGGCGTAATGTCCAGGGTGAAAGAGGGAGAAAAGGCTTCGGCGACATAGCCGTTCCGGTATCTCACCGAAAGCCTGCCGAGGTAAGATCCTTCGGGAAGAAGGGTTCCGTCGTTATTCCTGCCGTCAAAATCGATATGCGCGGGCGGCGCGCCTTCCGAACCGGAGATGGTTCTGCGGGAATCGGCCCGGTCGTCCCGAATCTGGAGTTCCCAGCCGGTAATGCTTTCCGTTACCGGAATTCCCGGATAAAGAGTAAGGACGTCTTTTATCCCGTCCCCGTTGGGAGAAAAATAGGCGTCCGCAATCTGGAGATTTACCGTGGGCTGAATGGTATTGACCACGATGCTGTGCAGAGAGGCGCTTTCGGTATTTTTGGCCTTGTCCGTGGCGCTGATCCGGTATTCGTATACTCCGTCGGGTACGATAAAGCCCTTGTCATCCGTGCCGTCCCAGGTTATAGGTTCCGGCGAGGTATTGGCAGCCTCAAAGGTCTTTACCCGGTCTCCCATGGCGTTGTAGATTCCGGCTTCCCACAGATCTTCCTGAGAACCCGACTGGACGATTTCGATGGTGTCCTTATTCCCGTCCCCGTCGGGAGAGAATATGCGCTGGCTTTCGGTCATTTCGGCGATCTCGATTTGAGGGGCCGTACCGTCTATTACGACCATGTATTCCACGGTTTTGCCGGAATTCCCGTTGTCGTCAACCGCGCTCAGGGTAAAGTAATACACGCCGTCAGGCGCCAGGTCTCCCGATTCAAAAACGCCGTCCCAGCGGAGGCTTTCGGGAATTTCCACCCCGGCCTTGACCGCGGTAAGCCGGGCAAAGAAATTCCGGACTCCCTGGGTTTCCGGCCTGAGTTCTTTGTTCCGGTAAGTTCTGACGACCTCTCCCGCTTCGTTGCGGATCTCCAAGGTCCAGCCGGTGACATAGCGCTGATCGGTGATGCGTATGGGGATTTCCAGAGAATCCGTAAGGCCGTCGTTATTGGGGGAAATCCACATGGTTTCGGGGTAGTCTACGTCGATGGCCGGCGCTTTTTTGTCCGTGACCCCCACATTCCAGGTGATCCCGGCCCCCATGGCGGCGGAACCGTCGTACAGGGGCTTAACCGCCACGAACGGGGTTAAGTCTCCGTCCGAAGGAAGCCGGCCTCCTATGATGCGCCCCTTCCCGGATTTGAGGGTGATATTGACCCCCACGCCAACGGAGGGGAGGAGGGGAGGAATTCCCCGGGTGAGTTCCACCACATTGAAGCCCCAGGCCGTGGAAACATAGACCATTTCCACCAGGAAAAAGGAAAACCCCAGTTTGCCGGTAAAGTTGCGGAATCCGGGGACGCCGAGGTCCAGGTATCCCGTTATTTTCAGGGGATCCGCGCCGCCGCGTGAACTCCTTAAATGAAGTAAATCCGTAGAAACGCCGAAAACAGGCGTAAAGGCCGGAGGGATTACATTCTTCCCCAGCCCCTTTATCGCGGCGGCTACGGTAAAATTCTCAAAGACCGCCAGGGTGCCAAGGTTGTACCGGAATCCCAAATCTCCCGAAAGAGCCCAGTTTTCGCCGGGACTCCCGAATCCGAAGTTCAATCCCACCCCAATATCCAGACCGGGGAACAGTTCTTTTGCGGCGTTGAAGTTCCCGCTGAAGTTGACTTTTACCGGCCGGGTATTCCCTTCTCCATTCCGGAGGAACCGGACGCTTTCCGATTCAGGAGAAGGGCCGTTCAGGAAATTCAGGGAGCCGCCGAAGGTGGCGAATTTGGTCGGAAAAAGTGCGCCCAGGTTGGCGGCGTTTCCGAAACCCCCTTCCCGGAAGCCGGGGATAGCCATATATCCCGCCTCAAAAACGATGCGCTGGGCTCCCCCGCCCGCGGCGGGATTGACGGCGCTTGCCGAGGCGCCTCCAAGGGAAGTGGAAAAAGCCCCGCCGCCCGCGAAAACCGGGGCAAAGAGGTCCATCATCGTATCGGCTCCGTTAAGGAGGTCCGGCATTTGGGCCCAAAGTCCGGGAGCAAGTCCCAATAATAAAATCACCATTGTTTTTTTGAACATACTAAACTCCTTTTCCGTTTCTATCGATCCCGGATCTCAATCCCTTGCGTATCGATAATCACTTTTTATTCGTGCCGGGGGGTTTAATACCCAGAACCCGCTCACCAGTTCACGGAAGAGCTTTGGGGCGGTTAAAGAGCAGTAAACCCCTCAGTGCGGCCACTTTACGAGAACAACATACCCTTTAGGCGGGCTTGTCAATTCCAATTATATGACTTTAATAAATATCGGCCCTTTTTGCAAATAAATCCACCGTGTTTCACGGGATGACGGCCCAAAACCGTGCGCGTTGGCGTACAGCCACTCTGGAACAGGCCCGTTTTTTTACCGTTTTTTTACAAATTATACATACGGTTTTAACAATTCCCGGTTAGCCTTCGATCATATTAACAATGGCTGCATGGATGTCATTCCGCAGCCGCAAGGAGGATAATTTTGAAAATTCGTATCACCATTCTGGCGTGTATTCTGGCGTTTTGCGTTCAGCCGCTTTTCGCAAGAGGCGTATCCGGCGACAGCGCCCGGAATACCGCAACCGCCGTAAACGGGCAGGCCAAGTATGTGTTCCTGTTTATCGGCGACGGCATGGCCATGTCCCAGATTAGTTCCGCCGAGGTCTTTTCCACGGCCCGCGCCTCAAAGGACATAAACGTCACCAGACTGGGCTTTACCCGGTTCCCGGTAGCGGGCCTTACCACTACCTACGATGCGGGAACATTCATCACCGATTCCGCTTCCGCGGGGACGGCGATTGCCACGGGGAACAAGACGCTGAGCGGCGTTATCAACATGGACGCCGGTAAGACGCGGAGATTCAAAACAATCGCCGAATACGCCCATGAAGCGGGAATGAAAGTCGGGATTGTGTCCACAGTAACGCTGAACCACGCGACGCCGGCCGCTTTCTATGCCAAGGTTCCCTCCCGGAGCGATTACTACGATATCGCGGTCCAGCTTGCGGACAGCGGGTTTGAGTATTTTGGCGGCGGCATGATCGATCAGCCCGCCGGAAAGAACCATGACCGGCCCAGCGTGATCGACAGGATTAAAGCCAACGGCTATACCTACGTTGATACGAAAGAAGGTTTCCTGGCGCTCAAGCCCGGCGCGGGAAAGGTCGTAGCCATAAGTCCGGTCATCCAGGATTCCGGCGCGATGAAATACGAGATAGACCGGGAACAGGACGAACTTTCCCTGGCGGATTACACGAAAAAGGGCATAGAACTGCTGGACAACCCCCAGGGGTTCTTTATGATGGTAGAAGGCGGAAAGATTGACTGGGCCTGCCATGCCAATGACGCGGGAGCGGCGATTTATGACGTGCTTGCCATGGACAACGCCGTCCGCGCCGCCCTGGACTTTGCCGAACAGCATCCCCGCGAGACCCTCATCGTGGTAACCGGTGATCACGAGACCGGTGGTCTCACCATAGGCTTTGCCGGAACCCAATACGACACCTTTTTTGACAAGGTAGGGCTGCAAAAAAAATCCTACGTGGCTTTTGACAGCGACGTGCTTGGTCCCTACAAGAAGAACACCCCTCAGGATCAGGCGAAACTTTCCAGCCTTATCCCCGTGATCAAAGAATCCTTCGGCATTGATTACGACGGCCTTTCGGCCTTCCAGAAGGAACAGATAGAGTTTGCCTTTCAGCGTTCCATCGGTAACGAGCAGGTCCGCGCCTTTACCGAAGACCAATACCTGCTCTACGGCGGTTACGAGCCGCTTACCGTTAAACTTACCCAGATCATGAACCAGACCGCGGGCATAGGCTGGACTTCCTACGCACACACCGGCGTTCCGGTCTCGACCTTCGCCCACGGCATACATCAGGAAATATTCGGCGGTTATTATGACAACACGGATATTTTCCACAAACTCGCCGGCGCAATGAATCTGCGGGTCAACTAAGGGCCGCGGGTCCGGAACAGTTAAAGGCCGATATGGGTATTATAAACGGATTTAAAAAAGGAATAGCGTCTCTTCCGGGTTTCCGTTTCCGGGAGTTCAGGAGAGACGCTGTTTTTATCGCGGTTACCGGCGTGGTGACAGTTTTAGTTCTGCTGCTGCCCACGGGATTCGAGGGAAGCGCCGCTCCGGCCAGAGCCATGCGCGCCAGGGTACGGATTGCCGGTGTTAATAACGAGAAACTCAAGATCATCGGTCCGGTCAGGCAGGGGGAACAGCAGCTTGAAGTTGAAATTCTGTCCGGACCTTACAAAGGGCAGATCCATTCTTCATCGAATAACCTGATGGGAAAGATGGAAGTTGACAAGGTTTTTATCGAGGGCAACATTGCGTTTGCGGTACTGAACCTTACGGAAGACGGCAGGGTGGCATACGCACAGGTTATTGACCACTACCGCACCGGTAAAATAATTTTTCTCGCCGCCGCTTTTATTGTGATAATGTTCGTCGTCATGGGATGGATGGGGCTTAAAATTCTAATCACCTTTGTTTTTTCCGCAACGGCGCTTATCCGGGTACTCTACCCTATGATACTCCGGGGCTGGGATCCGATCATCGGTTCGCTTATAATCATTACGGTTGTTACCGCGCTGATCATGTTTCTGGTTGGCGGCCTGAGCCGCAGGGCGCTGGCAGGATTTTTGGGCGCCATAGGCGGCGTTGTTTTTACTTCGATCCTGGCTTTTATTTTTACCGCCTGGTTCAAAATTCACGGGGCGGTTCGGCCCTTTACGGAAACCCTGCTCTTTTCCGGTTTCGGCCACCTTAACCTGGCGCACCTGTTTATTTCCGGCGTTTTCATTGCCGCGTCCGGCGCGATGATGGACCTTGCAATGGACGTAGCCGCCGCCATGGACGAAATCAAAAAGCAGCAACCCGCCGTCACCCGCGCGGGGCTGATGCGTTCCGGCTTTACCGTGGCCCGCCAGGCCGCCGGTACCATGTCTACCACGCTGCTCTTAGCCTATTCCGCCGAATATACCGCCATGATCATGACGTTCATCGCCCAGGGCGTTCCCCTGGAAAACGTAATCAACATGGTATGGGTTTCCTCAGAAGTAGTGCATACGCTGGTGGGTTGTTTCGGCCTGGTATTGGTCGCGCCGCTTACGGTTTTTGCCGGCGGTATGATTCTGGGAGACGGAAAAAGATAATTGCCGGAGCAGTTTCTCTGACTTTTAGCCTGCGGACTATTAGGCCGTGGAATATCAGCCCCT
>JAIRSL010000229.1 GCA_031255475.1 Treponema sp. | reverse complement strand
GGATAATCCATAGTTATACCGTTATCTCCATCCCTTCCATGGCAAGGGATATTTTGATCCCTTTTATGTTCATCCGTTCCATATACCACCGCGCCGACCGGAGTATATACGATAATTTCTTGTCGTCATAGGCCGGATCGTGGTGAAAAAGGACCAGGTGTTTTATCCTCCAGTTAGCCGCGAAATCCACCGCCATACTAAAGGCGCTGTGGCCCCAGTTGTATTTTTCAATCGCCTCCCCCAGGGTATACTGGGAATCCAGGATGATGAGGTCGGCGCGGCGGAAAAAAGCGGTGTTTTCCCTGTTTTGCACAAAATCCGCCGCGGATAATTCCGTATCCGTGGCATAGATGAACCGGTGTTTACCGTCGTCGAGCCGGTAGGCGTAAGAATCCCCGGGATGGTTCATCTTCCGGTACGTTATGGTTACCCCTTTCAGGGTTACGGAGCCCTTTAACTGATGAAAACGCTTTTCGGCCCCGGCGGATTCCAGGGTTACCGGAAAATAGGGACCCCTCATCTGCCCGCTCAGGACAGCTTCCAGACCGGGTTTTGGATAATAAAAATCGATGCGTACCGCCGGATCATACGCGGGATTGAAGAACGGAAAACCCTGGATATGATCCCAGTGGAGGTGGGAAAAAAAGAGATGGTAACGGACGGGCTTCGGGCTTTCCCCGGCGGCGGCGTTTCCCAATTCCCGCAGCCCCGACCCGGCGTCCAATACGATGCGTTCCCGATAATCGCCGCAATGAACCGAAACGCAGGGGGTATTACCGCCCGCAGTCCCGAACAACCAGGACGGCAGGGCCGCCAGGAACCGCTCCTTATCGGAAGGGCTTGCTATATCCCGGGGAGTAAGGCGCTCAAGGATCGCGGAAATCTTGCTTTTTATTTGACCGGGTAACAGCGGAGCCGGCAAAGAACCGCGGACACCCCAAAAGCGGATGCGCATGGAAACTTCCTTAAGTTATTAACATCCCCCGCCTCGGGCGGGCAGGGCGGATTATGTCACGGCGCCTTTTCCATGACAGGATCCATTTGCCGTTCCGCCAGTTGTAATTCGATATACGAACGGTCATACCGCCTGCCCTTCCCTATTCCCGGACAGGATCGCGCGGCGTCATCCCAGGATTCCGCGGTCCGAAGAACCTCCGGCCAAAACGGAAACGTCCTGCACTGCCTGGGCCGTCCCGCATAAACCGTACATCCTTTTTTCCAGAAGATGCAGTCATAATTAGCCTTTTCTTTCAGAGAAAGCCGGGCTTTACCCCCGTAACCAGTAATCCAGCGACAATACGTTTCTATAAATTCAGTATAATCCATGTTCAGGAAACCTGCCAGAATATCGGCGTCTATTTTGGAAAGAAACACATAGCCGGGTTCGAACCGGCAGCAGGCCGAACAGCGGGTACAGGAAAAACAAAGCCCTCCGGCATAAAAGGGCTCATCCGGCCCGGCTTTCCCGGCACGAGAATCTTTCTCCCCGTGGAGCGTATTCATTATTCCATTTATTATCACAAAATACCCGGCATTTCAAGGGAATTCCCAATTTTCGGATTTTCCCGGCAACCGGTTTTCCGTTTTCGTAAAATTTTTCTGACAAATGCCTTGTAAATGTCATAAAGGTGGGATATACTGGCTTGTGGTTGATATACCAGAGATGAATGACCGGACTAAGAGCCGGCCATATTATGAGCGAACGGGAGGACAATTTTGAAAGAACAGAAGATCGAAAAAGTGAAGGGTTGGTGGCTCATCCGGCTTGCCTTAACCTTCATCGGGGAAAAAGGACTTGCCGAACTCAGAAAAAAATCGATGGATGCTCAAAAATCCCAGGAAGAAGTGCTGAGGTCGTTTCTGGTCCGTGCAAAAGACACCGCCTACGGAAGGGAACACGGGTTCCAATCCATTCTGGAAGCGGCTTCATCCGGGAACCTGTGTGAGCTGTTCCGGAAACACGTTCCCGTGAACGATTACGAACAACTGCGGCCCTACGTGGACAGGCATAAGAACGGCGAAGCGGACATCCTGTTTCCCGGAAAGCCGAAGATGTACGCCACCACCAGCGGGACCACCAAAGAACCCAAGTGGATCCCCATTACCGAGCAGTATTACCAGGAAGTTTATAAGAAACAGAACCAGATTTGGTTCTACACCATGATCCAAAACAAACCCAAGGTTTTCTATGGAAAAACCCTTTCCATTGTGGGTAAGGCCATAGAAGGCGCCGCCCCGGACGGAACGGTCTACGGTTCCATTTCCGGCATATCCCAGCGGGACATCCCGGATTTTATGAAGGTGCTGTATACGGCCCCGGCGGAGGTCTTCCACATCGCCGATTACAAGGCCCGGTATTACGCCATCATGCGCACGGGCATAGAGCAGGACGTAACCCTAATCATCACGGCCAATCCGAGTACCCTGGTGGAAATGCAGGTAAACGCCAACGAATTCTTCGATGAATACGTGAGCGATATTGAAAACGGAACCTTAAGCAACCGGTTTCCGATTCCCGATAAAATCCGCCGGGTGCTTGAAAGCAATCTTAAACCGAATCCCAAACGGGCGGAAGAACTGCGGCAGCTCAAGGTCAGGTACGGCACGGTACTGCCCAAACACTACTGGCCCAACATGCAGATCGTCAACGTCTGGATGTGCGGAAACACCTCCGTCTACCTGGAAAAGGTACGGAATTCCTTCCCGAACAACACGGTCTTCCACGAATTCGGCTACTTCGCCACGGAATGTAAAGCGGGCCTGGTATTGAAAAGCAATACTCTGGATACCGTTTTGTTCGGGCATAAGACGTATTTCGAGTTTATCCATGAATCCGACCTGGACAACCCGGATCCCCGGATATATCAGTTGTGGGAAGTCGAAAAGGGCGAACGCTACTGTCCGGTGGTAACTACTTCCGCGGGGCTTTATCGCTACAACATGACGGACCTGGTTGAAATCACCGGCTACCTTAATCAATTCCCCCTGGTCAAATTCATCCAGAAAGTAAACGGGACCATCAGCCTGACCGGAGAGAAACTCCACGAGCGGCAGTTTATCGAAGCGGTCCGTACATGCAGCCACGAAAACGGGCTTCCCCTGAACTTCTTCGTCGGGTTTGCCAATTCCGAACGGTCCAACTACCGTTTCTACTACGAATTTAGCGATCAAACCGCGTCTCAGGCCCGGGCCGAGGAACTCACCAAAGCCGTGGATGCCAAACTCAAGGAATACAACCCCGAATACGCCGTCAAGCGGGATTCCAACCGCATCAAAGCGCCGGATACGTCCCTTCTGGTTAAGGATTCTTTTGAACAGTTCAAGGCCGCCTGTATCGAAAAGGGTTACCGGGACGGTCAGTTTAAGCTGAACCTGCTTATGCAGGATACCAAACGGCAGGAGATGTTTGACGAGCTGGTTAAAAAGTAAGCCGCCTGTCCCCCGGACGCCCTTAATTGATTCAATTAAAGGCGTCCGGGCTGTTATCTTTGACTTTGACGGCACCCTCTACGACACAAAGCGTTTCCCCCTGCGTCTTATCGCTGCCAAACCTGCTGATCTTTTGCTTGTCAGGGCTGAACGGCAGGTACGCGCCGGTTTTGCGGGCCGCGACTACGGATCGGCGGAAGCCTACTACCGGGAATTCTTCGCGGAATTCGCCCGGCTGACCCGCCGTTCTCCCGCCTCCGCCCGATCCTGGTATCATGAAGAGTACATTCCCCGTATGATCCGGGTTCTGAGGGATTTTTACCGCTCCCGGCCGGGAACGGCGGATCTTTTTAAGGCCCTCCGTACCGGCGTGAGAGGACGCCCCCTTCCCTTCGCCGTCTACTCGGATTATCCCCGTACCGCCGAGCGTCTTGCCGCCGTAGGCATTGACGGAACCCTCCCCTTTGCGGTCTACGGCCCCGAAGATTTCGGCGCCCAAAAACCCGCCCCCCGTCCTTTCCTGGAGATTGCCGCCGCCCTGGGGAGCGATCCGGCCGGTGTCCTCGTTGCGGGCGACCGTGACGATACCGACGGGGCCGGCGCGGAGGCGGCGGGTATGCGGTATGCCAACATCGCAAACGACGGTGCTTGGGCCGTCTTTTGTAACACCCTGCCGGCCGGTATTTCCATGGATACGGGCGAAAGCAATGGAGGCTGTTCCGAACGTAATTGACCGTGCGCGTTACGCACAGTCAATTAGTTTTGGAACAGTATCAAATAACAAAATTAAGAGGACAAATTCGCCGGTTAGGTGGTATATTAGTAGTATATTAATAGCTGGATGGAGATACGCTCATGAAAAGATTTTTTTTAGTATGCTGTTTGGGTATTTTCGGGGTATTTTCCCTTTTTGCGGAATTCAGGATCGATGTTGGTTTGGATCTCCTTTTTTTACAAAAGCCGGATACCGATGCGGATAAAACGGTGCTGCTGGACGGATTTTTTTTCCCGGTACCGGAATTAGGCCTTTACGGGCAGTTAAATTTGGGCAATTTTCACATAGGCACGGGGATACGCGGGTTTTCCTACATTTTTTACAACGCTTTTTGGCCCACGGTATATGGGGAATTTGATCTGGGCCCCGTCACCTTCCACGCCCAGATTGGCGGGGGTGCATACGGTATAATCAACCTGCTGGGGAAGGAGCCCGCCACGTTGCAGGATACCTCTGAATCGCAGGATGTTTCCAATGTTCCCTACTCCATGCTCAAGCTGAACCCGACCATTATTCCCGAAATTTCGGCATGGTTCCGGTTCGGGAAATTTTTTAAAGCCGGCGCCGGCTGGATTGCCATGATTTTGCTGAATCAGGAGGACAGCAAAATATTCAACATAGACCCCCGGTTTTATATAGCGGTAAAAATGACCTTTCCCAGCGCCGCTTCCCGGAAAAATCCCGACGGTACTCAGCGGATCTTTTAGGGGCTTTACGGAGAAATTCGCATAGGGTCTTAACGAAAGCCTCCTCCGGGGTCCGCGTAAATGCCGCGTTTCTTAAAGATGCCGGAAAGGAGGCCGGCCCAAAATCGTGCGAGTTAGCGCACAGTCAATTAGTTTTGGAACAGCCTCAGTTGACAATATCTTTTGAATAGAATATTTTAAAATCAAAATAATGGGGAGATATTATTCTGCAAATTTGGTGAATGGAGGTAATCAGAAAATGATGAAAAATCCGGTTGAAACGATTAGCAATTTAATCGAAAAGCAAGGTGTCAGTTTTATAAGTTCCGTCGATGAGAACGGTTATCCAAATACAAAAGCAATGTTGCCGCCGGTTAAACGAGAAGGCATAAAAACATTTTATTGGCATACAAACAGTCCATCAATGAGGATAAGACAATATAGAAACAATCCAAAGGCTTGTATATATTTTTATGACAAACGTTTTTTCCGTGGAGTAATGTTAAAAGGAACGATGGAAGTATTGGAGGATAGAAAAATAAAAAAGGAAATTTGGAAAGACGAATTCACAATGTATTATAAAGATGGAATGGACGGTGGGGATTTTATAATAATAAAATTTACCGCAGAAAGCGGAAGGTATTACAGCAATTTTCATTCGGAAGATTTTAGGATATAATGCCGTTCCCCGCTCTGAAGCTCTTCCGCGAACTGGTGAGCGGGTTTTTAGGTATGTTGTTCTCCAGTGGTGGTTAGACTCAGGGTTTCATTTGTATCCTCAATGGGGAAAGGTATCTCCGTAGAGGCGGCGTCTCCTAAACCGGCGCCCACCCCAATGGGCGTATCTCCATTTCGTAAAGACGGCTATCGGGCTGCCTCCCATTGAAAAGCGAAAGCGCCTCAAGCTGTTTTTTCGCCCTTGCTAACTACTACCATGATTAGAAAACACCTGATATGGGCAATTACAAAAGATAGAAAAATGGACCACAAAGTCGAAGAAGTAAAGAGAAAATTAAGGAAGAAACCTCATATTCCATCCCTTTTTTGACTTCTTCGACTTTGCGGTGATTCTCTTATAGATGTCGTTTTAGTCTAATCAACCTACTACTTTTCTTCTTTAAAAAATGGTATACATTCATACTCTTGCGCTTCACTTGTACTCCGGCAGCCAGTTCCCATGCGCCTCGATAAGCTCATCCACCATGCGGATAATGTCGTCAAGGGACAGCTCCGCCGCCGTGTGCGGGTCCATCATGGCCGCGTGGTAGATGTGTTCCCGTTTTTTCGTATGCGCCGCTTCAATGGTCAAAAGCTGTACATTGATATTACTCATGTTCATCGCCGCAAGCTGTAAAGGAAGGGCTCCCACATAACAGGGAGTGACACCGTTTTTGTCTACCAGGCAGGAGACTTCCACACAGGAATCAAAGGGCAGATTGGAAATCAGGCCGCCGGAATTCAGCACGTTGCCGCCAATCTTGTAAGGTATCCCGGTAATCATTGCTTCCATGATATACGATGCGTACTCATGACTGCGTTCATGGGGCAATTCACTTTGCTTTGCTAATTTTTCGTATTCCTCTTTCCAGCCGGCAATTTGCCGTACACAGCGGCCGGGATATTCATCAAGGGGAATGTTAAACCTTTCAATAAGTTCCGGGTAACGGTATTTGATGTAAAAAGGATTGTACTCGGCGTTATGCTCACTGGATTCAGTGCAATAGTAACCCAGTTTTTCAATGTAATCAAAACGCACCATATCGCCGTGTTTTTCACCCCCGTTTTTGGCGGAACGGTTCTTTTCGGCGGCCCGCTTTTTTATTTCAGGGTAAAGATCATTCCCCTTCGCGTCCCGGATTTCAAGCAGCCATGCCATGTGGTTGATTCCGGCGATCTTCTCAATGCGGCCCGGCAGTTTATCTTCCATATCAAGTGATTTAAGCAGATGTTCCGAGCATATCTGCACACTATGGCAAAGCCCTATAGTTTTTACCCCGGTGTAGCGGTGCATATACCCTGAAAGCATAGCCATGGGATTGGTATAGTTGAGGAACCAGGCATCCGGGCATACCGCCTCCATGTCACGGGCGAACTCTTCCATCACCGGAATCGTCCGCAATGCCCGCATGACGCCGCCAATGCCCAGGGTATCGGCGATAGTCTGCCGCAGCCCGTATTTTTTCGGTATCTCAAAATCGGTGACAGTACCGGGATCGTAACCGCCGACCTGTATGGCGTTCACCACGAAGTCGGCGTTTTTAAGCGCTTCCCGGCGCTGTTCCTTCCCAAGGTAACATTGTATCCGCGCCTTACCGCCTTTTCCTTTGTTGATAGCGTCAAGGATCGCCCCGCT
>JAIRSL010000134.1 GCA_031255475.1 Treponema sp. | reverse complement strand
CAGAAATGGGCCGCAGAACCAGCGGTAGGAGTACAGAGAAAGTACCAGTCCCGGCTCCCGTTATATCGCTTTATCCGGTGGGCATAAGATTTCTGATACAGCGGGATGTGCAGTTTCTGTCCGTCCCCGTATCCCGCTTCACCCCAGGCGTTGGCTCCGAATATCTCGTTCTCGCTGGGAAGCCACAGCGAATACGTTTTCCATGCCCAGTCTGGTTTGTTGGAATATAACCGCCTCACAGGTAGTATGTAATCCCCTATCTGGCCTTTCAGCGCGTTAAGAAACGCCGCCGTGGTTACCCCGGTATACCCACCGGTTCCGTCCCCGTTGACCCCGTCCAGAAACGCCCTCATTTCCGTTGCGGCATAGCCGCCGGTATTGCTGTTGGTGGGGTTCATCCGCTTTCGTAGGGTCACGTTGGCAAAGTCAAAGCGGACATGGTTCTTGGTAACTTCCGTATCTCCAACACCCTTATACGGATTGAACGCCGACAGCGTGATCCGGTTGTTTTTGTAGGTATTGTTCCAGGGCTGCCCGGCGGTGCCGCCGTTCTCGGCGGGTATCGCCGAAAGGTCGATGCCGTCAAGATAATCGCCGATCTGCAAGCCGGAAAAGTCCGGTACACCCGTGCCGTTGCACCGCGCCCGCAGCGCCGCCATCGCGTCATTGATGTTGGACACCCCCAGCACCGCCATCAAATCCCGCCCAGGCACATACAGGCCGAATCCGTTTGGCGTGATCCGCGCCGCCGTATACGCGAGCTGATCCATAACCTCATTAAAAGCGGCGGTGATCTCCGCGAGCCGCGCAATATCCTCTTCCGCTTCCGGCGCGGCCACTTGCGCCCTGCCGTTCTCGTCCCGCATGACGATTTTCCTTGCCTCCCCAAGGCGGGAAAGCAGATCCGCAAGCTGGTTTTGATTGGTGGCGTTGGGCGTTCCACCGCACTTTTCGATCAGCCTCTCCAGATTGTCCAGGACAAGGTTTATCGTTTCGGCGGGGATAAAAGACGGCTTCATCATCGGATCATAAAAACTGCCGTTGGTGAATTTGCCGTTTGCGTCCACGCCGGGCCATTGAACCTGCTCGCCGAAAATCTCGATGTCCTGGTTGCCGGGATACATTCCTGCCATAACTGTTACACTCCTTCGTAATGAAAATAAGGTATATGATTGGCAAGCAGCTTGCCGCCAATCGCTTTTTCAAAATCATAATACGGCCCGGCGCGGTAAAAGTACGATTCTATTACCGCCCGGAAAAAGCGGTGGTAAAAATCAGCCCTTTGCAGAATTTCCGCGATATACCAGCCGAAATAGTTTTGATCCAGCACAAGGCGCGGATCAAAACGCCGGGAAAACAAAACAAGGCGGCTTTGGCCGAAATGCTGTCTTGTTATACGCTGCGCGTCCAGCCGCTCTCCTATAATTCTCCGCGCCTCATCCAGCGGAAACGGCGCGAGCCGGTTACACGCGAACCTGCCGTAACCGAAGCATCCCCGCCTGAGTTTGCGGTATACAATTTCCCGCATTTTGTAAATGGGAAAATGGGCCAGCCGGTCTCTTGCGAAATGCAGACGCGCAAACCTGCCCCGCTCAAGCTCCGTTTTTATTGGCTGCCAGTGCCTTGCAAAATCAGCATCCGTGCAGAAAAATTGCAGTACCGAAAAGGCTGTAAAACTACCGATCCGTTCCTGGGTGAATCTGGCAAAACCGAAAAACCGGGGCCGGTAGGGAATAACAACATCCTGAAGGGTGAGGCCGTACAGGGCCGCTATTTTTTGCAATTCGGCGCGATTGAGCCTATCGCCTTCTTTCGATTTGAGGAGCAGTCGCCGTTCCGTCAGAGTTTTGCCGTAGGTTATTTGCCCCAGCAACACCCGCTCCCAGTCGCCGATAAGTTCATCGGTGGTTTCAGTACGGCCCTCGTCAAGAAGGGCGCTCATGCGCCGCCGAAAACGGAACAGTTCTTCCGCTTTTGATTTGACAAAAAGCGAAACATCGCTTTGCGGATCGGCGAACTGCGCCTCCCAATACGCGCCCTGGGGAAACATTTTTCTTACGGCGTTTTCATATTGCGCTTGTAACGCGACCGCTAATCCCATGTTACTTCCCCGATATATGGATACTCAAGAATCGTGGTCGCGGCGATACCGACCGTGCTACCGCCCAGCCTCACAGTAATGTCCGTGATTGCCACGCCGTCAATCACCGCCAGGCGCAGAGCCCCCGCCGTTACCTGCGCCCCCGGTTCCGCCGCAAGCTGCATCCAGGCTTTCATGCGGCTTTCCGCCAGTTCACGGTTCGCCTGCGAATCTTCATGTGCCGGCAGTGTCGCGGAGGGATTGAGGGGAATGATGGCCGGGGTCCGCACTTCAAACAGCACCGGGGGCGCGGCATCGCTTATGTAATTCCGTACTTCAGCCAGATTGTCCACCGGAAAAACGCCGCTTATCTGAGTGCCGTTAATGACCTGCACCAGCACCGCGCCGAAAATGCCGAAGTTTTTGAATTCCCAGGCCGCGCTTACCTCGGCGCTGGAGTCCATCGCCCATAGCGCGAAATCCCCCTTTTTGCCGTATCGTGAAGGGTTGCGTAACGCCGCCAGCACCCGGGCCAGATACTCCTCATCGGTTTCCGCATCAGAGCCGCCGATAATTCCGCTACCGCGCACAATGGCTGTCGAATCGAGGCCGGAGGGGATCGACGAAACAATAGACAGTTTCTCTCCGGGCGCAAGGTTCGCCTGAGCGCCGGGGTTCTGCGCCTTCACCGTGATAATCGCCTCGCCGTTTGAATCCAGCCGGGAAGCGTTCTCCATAAAGTACCGCTCCCCCGAAGCGGCGGCGAACACCACCCCTGCGGGGATCGGCCTGTTTGCCGCCCCGGTTGCCGTGGCTTCCCCGGACGCGGTTATTGCGTACAACGGCGCGACCTTGCTTGACCAGTGTTCGCGCAGGTATTCACCTTCGGCGGTGTCGGGAAATATCTGTTTTGATAGAAAATCGAGATCGCCTAAAAGCTGGTGGTAGATTCCCGCGTCCACCGAGGCGAAAACTTTCAACAGATTGTGCCGGGGCGTTTTATCCAGGGGCCGGTAGAGGCTTTCATAATTGGCATAGACGCGGTCAAGAAGAACCGCCAGAGAGTCCCGCCTAAATGACATCCCACGCCTCCTGTACTGTCGCCGCCGAGCCGTCCGGTTTCGTTACCGTTACCCGGTAATCGATCCGGCTCTTGCCGTTCCGTTCAGTCTTGCAGTCCACACCGGCGGCAAGGCCGTCGGTGATAAGCCATTGCAGGGATTCCCGAACCAGCCACTCCAGCGTTCCGGCGGTCTGCCCGTCCACTTTCCCGGTTTTTTTTAAGAGCCAAAGCTCGCTGCCGAAACCCGGATCGGCGAACCAGGTTCCCTTGTCCGTGCCGATGCTCATTTTTACAAGCTCCTCGATGGAGGCCCATTGCTCAATCCGTATGTTCACGACAGGCTTCCTGTTCCCGGCGCGGTCGTGCTGCCGGGGCCTTGCGGCGTTGCAACCGCGATACCGGGGTTTACCGTTACCGTGGCGGTTTTGATGTGGTTATTGATTATCGAGGCAAGCTGATCGGCAAAATCGGCTTCGCTCATCGGCGCGCCCTTCATGGAATTAAAGAGAGTTGCAAGCTGTGTTTTCAGCGCCGCCTGTACCAGGGCCATTATTCCGCCTCCGCGTATAACTGTTTTACTTTGTTTTTGTACGCCTCAAGATTCGCCTGTGTCGCCGGGTTTACCGTTTGTGATGCCGGGGAACCCGCCGTAACAATGTTTTTTATCTCGTCAATCAATCCGGTAATTAACGCGCAGTTATCTATACTGTCATTGCCTAAATATATTTTGCCGTCTTTTTTTACCAGTACGGTTCCCTTGTCAGTCTTAATTGAAACAGCGCCATCACCTTGGGCGGTGATTTCAATCCCCCCAGCCTCCCGCGTAATGATAGCGCCGCCTTCCCCGGTGTACAGAGCGGCATCGCCATCCTCCAGTTCCGGCGGCGTTACACCTTCACCGGGCTGTACCGGAAAAATCTCAATGCCGTCCGGGTTCCCGCCCTGGCAGAACACAAAGGTTTTGCCGCCTTTGGCCTTCGCGTAAAAGCCGTAGGGAAAGGCTTCTTTTTTCTCCACCACCCTGTTGTTGTGGGTCTTGATTTGTATTTTGCCGTCATCATACCGTTTCTGAAATTCGCCTGTTGAAAACAGATTCCGCAACCGCGCTCCGAGTTCCCGCAGTTCCATCATAAATACGCCTCCCGGTTTACCAGCGTTACGGTGCTTTGCATGGTTTCTTGATCCGCCTCCTGCTCCACTTCCGCTATTAAAAGGTTACGCTCAAGACCCACCGAAGGCATCCTAACCGGGATTAGTAAGTTCGGCACCCAGAGAATTTCTTTACGGATAGTGTTGGCGCCCAGGTTGTTTTTTATCTGCGTATCCGTGAGGCCCCACCCGGAAACGGTAACAACCGTGCGGTTCTCCCTCCTGCGCCGCATTTCCGTTTCCGCCCGGCGCTTCAGCTTTGACGGCTCTATGTCGGGATTTGTCAGATCAATAGTCAGCACACGTTTTGTGCCGCAGGTGGAATCTATAAGGCTGGCGGGTTCGCCGTAACCCCCAGTAACAATATATTCATGGTACTGCTCCGCGCCGTTTTCCTTCCACTCAATTGATTTGACATTCCGCCCTTCGGTAAAATGGAACCGTTCCGCCGTCCGTGCCGCGCCTTCGGGCTTCCAGATATAAAGGCCCCCGGCTTCGTTGCTGCAAAAAATAAAGCCCTGGCTGTCGGCCTCCGTGATTATCTTCGCCCAGGGGCTTTCGTTTTCCCAGCTAAACTCCGTTACTTTGGTTGTGGGATCGCCGATGTTGGTAGGGATAATACTGGTAACTATCCCAAACTTCTCCCCGATATTTTTCGTGATCTCATAGAGGGTCATATTCATCAATGAGCCTGACCAGGTGGAATCTATGATGTCCCGCGCCGGGCTCCGCCCGATCACCAGAACGCTGTGTTTGGAAACGTCCGCGCTCGCGGTGATATCGTCTACCATGACCGTTGTTACCCGCCGTTTTCCGCCCGAATCTTTTATCAATGGATTTTCATAGCGTACCTCGATCTTGTCGTGCTTGCGTACTTTGGTTCTCTCGCTTGCCGGAATTTCCAGTTCTAAAGTGTGGCAGATATTGTCAAGGGATTTTTTAACCTTGATATGCCGCCACAGGAGTTCTGTTTTGCTTGCGGCGTTGGTAACGATAAGCCTAGACATAGATCACGCCCCCCTCCACCGTAAATGAATCGGCGATGCTGTTGAGCCGCCTGATCGCGTCCTCATCGCAGCCGAGGTAATAGGCCAGATATAAAAGCGGCGTGGCGGTAGAAAAACGCCGGATCAATTCGGCGCTCAATCCCTGCCGGGAAAGCCGCCGCGACAGGGCTATACGCAGATCCCGGAGGGCCGCGTAGACGGCGGGGTTTTCAAGATTGATACTCCCCTCCAGCCGTTCCAGAAGCCGCCAGTAACCCGCCGCTCTCTGCCGGGTAAGCGAATCGCTGTTTGCGATAATCCGGGCCGCCGCCAGAAACGCCATCGTCCGGTACAAGTTCTCGACAGCTTTTCTGGTTGCCTCCGCCCTGACCGTTGCCGCGTCCACCGGCAGGGTATAATCGCTGGCGGACAAAAACATAATCAGCGCGTTTCTTTCATTGTCCGAAGGGGGCAGCGAGGGCGCGGCGGACGCGGAGCCGCCAGCGCGGGAAGTGTCTCCGCCTGAGTCACCGCTGTCCGATCCTGATGATCCGCCGCCAGAACTCGCGCCGCTCTTACCGCTCCTGCCATACAAGGCAGCGCTGTTTTTGATTTCCATGAGGCCCCCAACAATAGCGGCGGCGGCGTTAAAAACCGCTTTCGCCTTTTGCCGGGGGAGCAGGACGGCCTGGTTGACCAGGCTGATTATTCCCAGGACTTCCGCTGTCATCGCGTTAAGCGCGGTTTGCGCGGCCTGCACCCTTCCGATAACCGAAAGCAGCGCGTTTTTGATCTGGCCGAGGCCCGCCTTGAGCGTGACAGCGTCAAGTTTGTCATCGGGAAGGCTGCTTGCAAAATCATCAATGGCGGCGGCTTCCAGATTATCCGCCGCGCTTTCCAACTGCGCTTCCTCTGCCGGCAGCGCGTCCATGCGCTCCGCGATGCTGACCCCGGCGCGGGTGAATGGGATCGACACCGCGCACTGGCCCTGCTCGTCAACACTTTCCGATACCTCGTAGTTATCACCTATCACCACCGGGAACCGGCCCCAGAAAGGCAGATCGATATAGCCCGGATTGTCGTCATCGGTGGGAACGCGCAGGGCCTCTATCAGTTTGTTGCGCTGGGCAATATAGTCAGGGCCGCGCAGATACCCTTCCACATTGAGGCTTTGCGGTTTTTCGTTAAGATACTCGTTTGACCAGAGGCCGCCGAAGGGGTACTCCGCCGTGTCCTTTGAATGGCCCCCGGAAAAGCGGAAGGATTTCTGTATGAAAGGGATCGCTTCCCCGCCGGGGGCCTGGTAGCTTGCCATGCGGGGGCTTTCGCTTGCATCGGCGCGGTAGGATTCCCGCCATTTTTCATTGTACGGCGAGGGGAGTTTCACATCAAACCCTTGGTTTGCTAATTGCGCGTTGGTACTCATATCATCCTCGCATCGCTTGCGTTCCCTACAGAGAATTTGTAGGGGGTGGTATTTTTGCCAACCGATTGCCGGAGGCGGTAGCCCTTGTCGTCAATGACAAGCTCGCTGCGTAACGCGATCTCGCCGTTCACCATCACCGGGGGGAGGGCCTGGGGTACGCGCTCAACCGTGCGTACTTCATTCCGCATTTCGTTGTTGACCAAGGCGGCGGGGTTTTTCATGGCAAAAATATAATCGTCCGGGTGGGTGCTGAACTGGCCCTGCGGTGTTACAATCAAATCGTTCACCGCGTAAGGATGGTAGGAACCGGTATAAGGCGGCGCAATGCCGGGGCTTCCCGTTATGCCTGGATACGCCGCCGCCGAACTGGTATAGACGGCTTCCGGGGATCGCGCCACCGTTTCATCATCCCCCGAAACCGCCCCGCCGATTGCCGAGCCGACCGCCCGGCCAGCCTTGCCGCCAAGCCACATTCCGAGTGCGCCGATCCCGGCCCCTACCAAAGCGCCAACGGCAGTTCCCAGCACCGGCACCACGGAACCAACGGCGGCCCCGACCGCCGCCCCCGCCGCGATACCCGCCGCTCCTCCCGCTGCCGCCCCGATAATCGATCCTGTGGCATCGCCGACAGCGCCGCCTTTGGCCTCGCCCCGCTCCCGGCTGGTAAGGCTTTCGTCCTGGTCTATGGCGTTTAGCTCGCCTATCATTTCCGGTATTTTTACAAGAGCGGTTCCTATTCCGGCAGTTGCCCCGCCTAACGCCATCTGCGTTGGTGTTACCGATGTAAGGGCCGTTTTTCCGGTGCTGAAGGCTTGCTGGGCTTTGCCTCCTGCTGCAAGCGGCGTTCCGACTGGCTGCCCTGTAGGGGTTTGCCCTATGCCTGGCCTGTTCCCCGGATTGCCCGGCGAAGGCTGCTGGGTATTGCCGGGGGGCGGTGCGGTTCTTGAAACCGGGTTCCCGGATGCGTCAAGGAGCGAAGGCGTTTTCCCGCTCATCATCGGTTTTCCGAACTGGTCGAGGAGTGTGGGCGCTCCCCCGCCCAGGCCGGGCGTTAAGGGCAATGCGCCGCCGGAGCCGCCCAGGTTGGTAACGTGTACCGGGATTCCCGCGCCGCCTCCGGCGTTGGCTAGGGCGGAGGCGTTAAGGCCGCCCCCTGATTGCAGCCCTTTAAGGTTGGCTATAAAAGACACGATTCCCGCAGTTATTTTTATTCCGGCAAGAATACCGAGAGCCACCGCGATTCCCTTGATTCCCGCCTCTATTTTTTCCGGGTTTTCCGCCAGGCGATTGAGGAAGTCTGTCAGTTTTTCCAGCGGTCCGGTCAGGTTTTTATCGGCGAATGACAGAAACGCTGTCTGCAAATTTTGCAAATTCGATTTCAGGGTATTGGCCATTGTTGCGGATTTCTGCTGGAGCAGTCCGGCTGTGTCCCCCAGGTTTGTCAGGCCATCGAACATCCGCTCTCCCTGGGTCATGTAAGCGCGGACGGCGCTCATGGAGGTGGTTCCGAAAATAGAGCCGAAAATATCGGCGTTCCCTATCTCTTCAGCTTTGGCAACAATGTCAAACATGATGTCATTGAAGTCCCGAAAATTGCCCCCCGAGTCCCGGACGGCGATCCCCATCATACGCAGTTTTTTCTGCTTTTCGGGATCGGCCAACTCCGCCATTGCTGAATTGAGGGCGGTTACCGCAATATCCGCGCTCTTGGTTCCGGCCATCAGTATCTGCATCGCGGCGTTGGCCTTGCGGATATTTTCCGGCGTGGTGCCGATTGCGCTGTAGGCAGAAAACACGGCGGGAGCGTTTTTCGCAAATTCCCCGAAGGTGAAAGCCCCCTGATCGCCCTGGGCGATAAGATCATCCATGAGGGGGAGTATCTCTTCCACTGAATAGCCGAACTTGGCAAACTCGGCAAACACCGCGCCCATTGAATCGCCGCTCTCGCCTGAAGCCTGAATTGCAAGAGCGATGTTCCGCACGTTGCCTTCCACGAATTGCAGATCGCCCACCTTGGTCATTACCACTTCAAGGCCGCTGATAATGGAATCGGTGTCGAGCTTAATGTCCGGCATTTGCGCGGTTTCAAATATCTGCCGCTTGAGGGCGTTCACCTGCCCCGCGCTGGCGTTGGCGGTAAGGCCGAGCCGCGCCATGCGGTTATCGAGATTGATGGTGGAGTTGATTGCCGCCAGCGCCCCGATGGAAACGCCCAGGCCGCCCAGGGTTCCGGCAAGTCCTGAGAAAGCCTGGTTGACCTTGTTGGCCACACCCACGGCTTTATCGGCGAAGCCCTGGACGGAAATACCGGCACCTTTTATTTTGGAGGAGAATTGATCCTTGAGGTTGAGCAGTACCCCTGCCGTTATTTCTTTCGCCATTTTTCCCTAATCCACACCCCGCAAATTTTTGTACACTTCAAACGCCGATTCGTGCCATGCTTTTAATTCCACCCAGGTAAAACCCATGACGGTTTCAAAACTGATTGAGGGCATCACCTGCAACAGTTCGCAGGTTACGCGGCGGAGGTCGGATCGGAAATCGGCGGCGGTGTAGCGTTCCCCGCCGCCGCCGTAGGGTCTTCGCTTCCGCCCTCTTCTTTTTTATCCAGAAGGTTCACCAGCCCCATGAAACGCATATTGGTACGCGCCAGGATGAGCCGGAGATCCGCCCAGTCCTCCGGCACTAATTGATCCAGCACAACTTCCGGCACACCCGACAGGGAAGAAAGCAAGGCCCGGCCATAAGCAACGCTGTCCGGCGCGTGGCCGTCCGTCCGCAGGATGTCCCGCAGCAGGGGCGGCCTCAGCGTCAGTTCCCGGTATTCCACCTCGCCCTTTCTGATAGGAACCCGCAGTTTTAATACTTCCGGTTCAAAGGGATCGTAATCCGTTATGCTTTGCATACCGCCTCCTACAGTCTCGGGCTCGTGCCGGAGTTAAAGGTAACGTTCATTTCCGCGTCCCCCAGTTCCCCCGGCTCCGTGGCCCAGGCATTGGGCATCATATACTGCTTGCCGTTGGTAGTGAAAATGGTGAGGGTGCCCTCGTCCTCATCGCTGAACTCCTCAACGCCGAGAGCGCCGGTGGCGTTCAGCTTGAGCTTCAGTTCGGCGAAGGTCTGTTTTTCGGTGTAACCCGTGTTTTCGGGAACCTCCCCCGCCTTGGTGTCCCGCTTTTTCCCGGCGGGTTTGAAAGTCGATCCGCCTTCCTGTAGGGGAAGCTCCCCCAGCCTTGACGATATAACCCGGTGTACCCTTTCAAGTTTCATTCTTAATTCCTCCTTTTACTTGAATTGCAGCAGACCCGCGCCGATATAGAACTGGCCGATCAGGTTCGGCTGGTGGCTGTACTCAAGCCAGGTCTTGCTCCCCGCCTTGACCTCGGTGATGATCGAGTTTTTGTAGCCGTCAAAGTCCTGGCACCAGCGTTTCTCTTTTATGAAAACCTGCTGGTACAGTTCGCACAAAAACGAGCGGAAAATCCCGGCGGTCATCACCTTCGCGCCGCTCCCGAAGTTCTCCTCCGTACCGGCCAGCTTCCAAGTTTTGTAGCGTTTTTTTGCCTCCACGTTGATGTAGGTACGAACCGCGTCCACCGTTTCGGGAACCTGGATGTCGAGATAACTGGTGTCCCTGCCGCCGTCCGTGTTTTCGGTGTAGCTGGTAACAAGCCGCTCGATCAGCACCTTCCCGGAGGTATCAACACGATACGTGGCAACCCCCGCCATGAGCAGGACTTGCCGGGTTTCCGCGTTCAGCCCCAGCTTGGAATTAAGCCCGGTAACGGTGAGATCGTAAGTGTTGGCCGCCGGGTCATCCGCCAGGATGCGGCAGGCTATAGCGCACCACCGGGCGGCCCACTCGCCGGGGAGCTGCGGGTTTTCCAGGCGCGGCACCAGCACGATGTGGGGATTATTGATCTCCCCCGCCTGGGCCAGGGCCGCCTCGACATTGCCGGAAAGAGCAACAAACGCCCGGCCCCCGATCTGCCGCATGGCGGTAAACCGGCTGTCAAGTTCCTCCGCAAGCGCGGCGATATTTTCCGTATCGGGAAAATCGTAAATGAAGTAGTGATAGCGCGTTTCTCCAAGCCCGGCAAAAAGCGGCTTGACGATGGGTGTCTGCGCTCCGGGTGTTTCCGAGCCTTCGATAATCGTAACCCCCGCCGCTTCACCGGCGACAGCAACGCTGACAGCGTTTCCGCCAATCCCCGGCACAACGGCCCTGACGGTAAACTCACCGTCCGCGCCAACCTCGGCCTCGACAGGCAGCCACAGTTCGCTGTTGATCCGCGCCACAATCACGGCGGCGATCTCATCGGCAGTCGCTCCCGCGCTGATGGCGGCGACATCGATTTTCGCGCCGTTCACCGTGATTGCCGCCGCGCCCTGCCCCGCCGTGGTAACGGAAACCGTGAAGGTTTTCTGCCAGGGGGTTGCCGCCTGGGGCGCGTCTACCGGAAGTACCCAGCACTCCTCGGTCTTGTTGAGTTCCAGGAACGCCTTCGCCAGAATCGCGGCGGGGCTGCCGTAACCGAAAAGCGCGGCGGCCTTGAGATCATTCAGCACCCGCACCGGCGTTCCGGCTGGGGCTGTCCCTGCGGCGCTTTTATAGGCGATGATAAGCGTCTTTTTAATTTCGTTGACGCTCCCGGCAAGCGAATTGTCAACTTCCTGGTACTGGCCCGGCGTTAACAGCGCGCCGGGGATTTGCGTGAAAGGTATCGGCATTTTCAATCCTCCATAGTTACATGATCATTTATTTCCACGACCCCGACCGAAGCCGTGCCGTCAAATCCTTCAATCTCGTCAAGGCCCTCAAGCGATCCGTGTTTGAAAGCCCGCTCCCCCAGAACCAGTTCCCACCTGACCGCCCAGAGGGTGATGTTGATAGCGTCCAGAGTGCCGGAATACAGGCACTCGGTCTCTATCGCCGTGTCTTTTATAGCAAGATCAAAATCCGCTTTTCTGATAACCAGGCTTAATGCGGATATTATTTTCAAAGCCCCATCGTACAGTTTGTCTTCACTGCTGGCGCGGTACAAAACCCAGCTTACAAAGGTAACGCTGTTGCGCTCCGAGCTTTCAAAATACTTCACCAGGCTGGTTAGCACGGCGGGGGTGCGCTGCGCGTCCCGCTTGATTGACTGCTCGGTAAATACGCCGGGGTGCGCCTCGATGGTCATTTTTGGATAGACAGGTAGCAGCCCCGCCCGTATCTGCTCCACCGCCGCGTCCCGCACGGTCAGGTAATTGCTCATAGGATGTTCCCCGCTAAAAATGTTGCGACAGCGTTTTCTATCGCTTTCGTGTCCTCAGCGGAAACGCCCAGGTAAGGCCGCGCCGGGATTGTCGCTTTTTTCAGCATCCCGTAACCCGGTACGAAAAGAGCCTTGGCGCTTTTCGGCTTTATCTCCGCGCCGAACTGGTGAACCGCCGCGTACTCCATAGTCGCGCCCACCAGCACTGACCAGCCGCCTTTTACCTGGCTGGTGATACTGTCCCGGAGCATCCCTTCACCGACCAGGATTGACCTGCTCCCCAATAGGCCATTGCTTGCGTAGTAGTCCTTCGTTTTTTGCGCCAGGTCTTTCCACGAATTACCCTCCGGGCTTTTTTGCGTATCAAAGCGTTCCTGAGTCTGGGCCTCCATTTCCACGCCGATACCGCCTAAAAGTTTTGCGCGGTCTGCGGCATCAAGCGCGGCGTTGGCCAGCAGTTTTTTTACCTTCTCAATTTCATTGAGATTGAAAGTAACCTGGTCACCTTCATTGTCAGCCATCAAAACACCTTCTCTTTTTTGAAAAACCTGCCGTCCGGGATACCGTCCTCGCCGGAAACTACCACTTCCGATTCCTGATACCCCGGCCCCTCAAGGCCGCCCTGGTATTCCCGGTTGATCTTTTCCAGCAAGGCCAGGCTTTCCTTGTACTTGTTCCGGGTGTTTTCGCTGCCGGTAACGGTATCGGTCAGCCGGTCAAGGGCGAGATCGGCGCACACCGCATCAAGCGCGTCCGCGAATTGCGGATTGACCGGGCGGCTTATTTCCGAGGGAAGCCCCGCTTCCCCTTCGTCAAGAAGCCAGGGAAGGTGCGCCACGATAACCCCGGTGGCTTGCCGCAGAGCGGTCTCTATCCGCGCCGTGTCCGGCCCGCCCTCCGCCGTGAGCGGAAGGATAGCGGCTGCGTCTTGCGCGGATAAAAACTGTTCCACGGTAATCAGCGGGATCATTTTTTCTCCGGCTCTTTCTCAATTACAACCCAGGGGTCATCGCGCAGTTTTTCTAACTGCGCTTCCGTTACCTGGTAGGTTTCCGGTTTTTGCGCCAGCACCAATCCGGCGCACCGGTATTTCGGGTACGGCGTTTTATGGCGGATCAAAACGGTTTTCGTACCGGCCTCCGCTTTGGCCTTCGCCTCGGCTTCTTCTTTGGCCCTGGCTTCCGCCGCCGCCTTCGCCTGGGCTTCGGCCTCTTCCCTGGCCCTGGCCTCTTCCGGGTTTTCATTCCCCGGCTGTGAAACATTCTGTTTCGCCATCGTCAAATCCTCCTAAAAACAAATTTTGTCGCGGTCAAGAAAAACCAAATTGAAAAAATAAAAACTTTCCCCCGGCCTCCGTTGGAAGCGGGGTCGGGGTACTTACAAAGGTTTTCACAGATGCGATACCACCAGCAGTTCCGCCGTGTGGTAGTTGGGGTTCGATTCGTCCCCGTTGATAAGCTCCCTGGACAGGATCGCCCTGGCCGCCGATTCGTTGGTGGGATCGACAATCAGGTGGGTGGGTTCGATCCCCAGGGGATCGCCGCCGTCCCGCTTAAAGGTCTGCATAGCAAACCGCGCCGCCTCGTAGTTCGCGGCGGTAAGCGCGGCCTTGGAACCCACGGCTTGCTGCCACAGGCCGTAGCCCCAACTGCCCCGGTAGCGGATGCCGTACAGGTATTTATCCTGCATGAACACCTTTTCGTTTTTGATGTCGGTGATCTCCTCGAACTCCGGCTGAAGGCGCTGCTGGATAATGAAGGGCTTGAGGGTGCCCGACAGCGAAAGCAGCGCCCAGGGTTTCCCGCTTCCCGAACCGATAACGTTTGAAGTGTTTGCCGCCGTCCCGGTGCCGTCCGTGTTCGGGTAGACCGGGTGGCTGGCGTTGAAAAACGGCTGGCCGTCATAGCAGAGATCAGTGAAACCCCCGGTGATAAGGGCCGCGAGTTTTCTGCTCATAAACCGCTCGAACTCGTCAGCCATCCCCCGCGCCATAATCCGGTACTGGCCCAGGTTGTCGTCCTCGATGTCTGTGCGGTCAACCCCCAGGGTGGACTCCCATTTCTGGTTGAAAATCTGGTAGGCCGATTCCCCGATGTCCTTGATAACGCGATCCCCGACCCATTCCCGCATCTGGGGGAAGGCCCCCAGCCAGCCGTAGGTGTTGCCTTTCGTGCTGGAGGGGATGACCGTGGCCAGCAGCCTCCATACCGGCTTCACGTCAATGTCCGCCATCCGGGTGCGGAATTCCTCCCGGAACGCGGTGCGTAATCCGTTTAATACGGTACTGGTGATAATCACTTTTTACCCTCCTTGATCTTCTGGTACTCCTCGGCAGTGTAGCCCATCGCTTTGGCAAGCCCGGCCTCCTCCGCGTTCAGGGCCGCGCCGCTCCCGGCTGCCGGGGGTGTTCCTTCCGGCGCTTGGGTTTCGGCACTGATAATCGCGGGGCTTTTCGAGAAAACACCCTTGAGCCGGTCAAGCCCTTCCCTGGTGGAACAGAAAGCCAGGTATTCATCCCGGCTCGCCGGGGGAATCTTCCGATTTTTGATCGCCTCGTCCACCGCCGCCTCCGCTTCTTTTTTAAGCCCGGCGGCGTTCAGTTCGGCGATCTGCTTTTCCGCCGACAGCGCCCGCGCCTCCATCGCGTTAAAGTCGGCGCGGGGAGCGTAGGCCGCAAGGTCTACCCTCGATGTGTCGGTCTGCGTCTGGGCCGCGCCAGGCTTGGCGGCGTTCAGGGCTTTTATGACCGCCAGAACTTCCGAGTCTGTCGCGGCTTCGGCCAGGCCGAGCATCGCGCACAATTCTTTTTTCATAGATACCTCCATAGTATTGTTGTCCGGCATTTCTGAATTGAGCGCCGGTAATTGCAGGTTTGGGGAATTGGTGAGCGCGGCCCGAAGCACCACGGTAATTTCGTTTTTGTCATCGTGTAGAAACACCGGAGAAATAAAACTGTACTCCTTGTTGAGTACCGCTTCCGCGCCGCGCTTTGTCCATTCCACATCGGCCCATATCGAACCGCCTTCCCCGGCGCGGAGGCCGGTCATCCAGCCCATCGCCGGGGAAGCGCCGCCCTTGGGCGCGGATAAGTCCGTGGCGTGGTTCTCGTCAATCACCAACCGGGAAAGCCGGGCCATCGAATTGAGCGCGATCTTTTCGGGATCGCCGTTTTTCCACTTGCGCCCGTCCCGGCCCCGGATCGTTTCCCCGGCGGGAATGAGTTCTATCGAGGAGGGCAGTTTCCCGCTTTCAAAATTAAGGGCCAAAAAAAGGCTTCCGGTGATCTCCATACCGAAAGCCTACAGGCGGGGGAAAGCGTTTTTGTGCTAACCGGCATTATTGCTTTCGGCCAGTTCCAGGAACGGCAGATACGGCATGGAGGGCTTTAGTTTTTCGTGCCGCCCCTCTTTCCAAAGTTTGTACGCCTGGGTAAAGCTGATGCCGTATTTCCTGGCAAGATCATTCATACTGCTCCCATCATTCATGTACCGGGCGTAAATTTCAAGGGCGATGGTTTTACGGAACGCCATCCGCTCCATCGGGATGTAGATTTGCATATTGCCGTACAACGCCATGATTTTACCGAGTATTTTTTCCACCGCCTCACCGTTTACCGCGTCCGCGATCACCCGGCGCAGGTTTTCCGCCGAAACCCCGCTTTCTTTTTTCGCGGGGATATAGACCATCTGTCCGCCGTAGTAACGGCACAAGGCGCGGACCGCTTTCTGCGCCGTCTCCGATGTTACCGTTTCACTGGCGCAGGAGAGGATAAGGTCTTCCGCCAGGGCGCTGTCAGCTTTTGCCATCCAGAGCCTCCGGTGTGTCGGGGTCAATGCCAGCCTTGATCATCATATCCCGAAGCGCCAGTATTACTTTCCGGGCGGTCTTAACCGTCAGGAAGCGGAGCGCCTTGACATGGGCGATGCGGTTCACAAACGCTGTCAGCGCCTCATCGCTTTTATTCCGGGCGCATTTTTCCCACATCCCCTTGATATACTCAAGCTGCGCCGGTGTTGCCATGCCCTGCTCAATAGGCCGCACACGGCGGGGGGCATTGTCAAAGCCGTTTTTCCGCATGGCCCGGAGCGCTGTTTCCAGTTGCCGTATGCTCATGTCCGCCGCCGAATCCTTGCCGCTTATCCCCTCAAGCAAAGCCCGGTAGCCCTCGTCCGTAAGCCCCATTTTTGTCTTGCCAACATGGATGAGCTGAATGAGCTTTTTCCGCCTGGCTTCTGTTTTCTCTGACCGCATTTTATTTCCTTTCCATGCTCAAAAGCCGTACAGCTTTTGGGCGCGTTTCTCATTCGCCGGTAGTTTTACCATCCTGACTTTTCGGCGGCGTTTTTGCCGGGAACCGGCCCATGTACTGCTGCATGGCGAACCCCGCGAAAACATCCACGCTCCCCAGCCGTTTCGCCTCGGCGTATTTCTCGAATTCGAGATACGCCGCGACCGGCACCGATATTCTTTTGAACCCCGTGTCGGGGGAGCCAAACGCTTGCAGCACACTCTGGCGGATTATCGGCGCGACACCCATAAAGCCAAGCTCCCTGGCCCTGCTGCACAGCGCCGCGTACATTTCTTCATCAATGGTGATCTTTATCTGCCTCGACATACCCGCCTCCTACAGCGCGTTCACCACATCGGCGTCAACAATCTTAGCACCGAGTTCCGCCGCCTGGTTCATCGCCCAGCGCGTCCAGTTGTTGATGAGCAGCGGGTACGCCACCGAGTAGACCACGCCGTTCCGGGTCTGCCGCCGCAGTTTCGCCGCCAGCGCTTCGCAGCCGCTGTCGTTAATCACCGCCTTCCGGTCTTTGCCGAGCCGCTCGAATTTAATGTCCAGGTAGGCCGCAATATCCGCGCCGGTTCCCAGCGGCTCAATTTCAAGAATCTCCATGCGCCGGATCACCTCGCGGGCCTCCCAGTTTTTGCCCTCGTCAAGTTTCGCCTTGAGTTCCACCTGGCCGATTAAAACGATGGACAGCAGTTTCTTGAAACCGTCCTCCATTTCCCAAAACCGCTTGAGGTATTTCAGGGTCTGGACGCTGAGGTCGTGGGCCTCCTCGATCATCAGGACATGATTGTACCCGCTCCGGCTGGAGTTGGTAAGGATGCGCTCCACCTGCCGGGCTTTAGCCTCCAGGGTGCGTTTCGGCGTTTCGGTGGAGCAGTCGGCGATAATGGCATCGCAGATCGTGCCGGTGGTGAGCCGGGTTTTATCGACACAGCGCGGGGTGATGATCCGCACTTTTTCGCTGTCGGCGATCATTCGATCTATGGCGTAACGGCGCAGGGTGGTTTTGCCGCTGCCGCTTTCTCCGGTAAGGGCAACCATGCCCCCCACTTTGGCCGCTTGTAATAGATACTCCGCCACAAAGCGGGTGTCGTCCGTCAGGTACACGTCCTCCGGCTTTGCCACATCCCCGGTAAAGGGGTCATGGACAAGGGCGAACTTCTTGAATGTTTTTAGTGTCAGCATGATTGCCTCCTACGCAATTTTGCTTTGCTTTTCTACTGCCGGAATTTCCCCGGCAGGGTTTGCCTGAGCGCCGCCCTGGATAACCCAGGCTCCGGCGTTAAGCGGCGTTTCCGCTTTCGGCTTTTGTTTTTTGATCAAATCATCAACAATCCGGGCGGGAACCCCTTCGGGGTATTGTTCCCGCATAGTGTCAATGAAACCTTCCGGTGCTTCTCCGAGTGCCGCTTTATACCGCTTTGCCGCTTCCACCGCGCTGATGATGATCTCGTGGGTGTGGATGGTTTCGGCAACCTCGACAGGCGATCCCTCGCTTTGCCGCATGAACGGATTGGCGGGATCGATAAAGCTGTGGGCCGGCCCCATCACGGCGGCGAGGCCCGGATCGTCTAATACCTTCCCGGCTTTTTCCCGCGCCGTGTCTTTTGGCCGCTTGTACTCCTTGCCGAACACCGGGGCCGTTACGTCAAACCCGGCCTCGTCAAACACCACCGGCGCAAGCTCGAAGCTCATCTCGGACTTTAGTCCGCCCTTCCCGACGTTTTCGTAACTGGCGATGCACAGAAACTCTGTTGTTACCAAAAGAGGCTGCAAGCTGATTTCCATGCCCACCATAATTCCCGGCAAGTCCCGGACGCTGTACCTGAGCGAGCGCCCGGCCCTGGGGTGGACAATGCCCACCGTCAAGTCCCCGGCAACTTTCCGGGTCTGTACGCCGTTGGCAAACACCTGGCGGCAAGTCTCCTCATCGGGGAGTTCCCGCAGTTTTTCTTTCGGGATGCGCTGCCAGAGCGTACTCCTCGCACCGATAAAAACACCGCCCCGCCGTAACCGGGTATCGAGGCCCTGTAACAGATTCGCGTTATAGGCTGTATACCACCGTTCCACCGCGCCGTTCAGTTCCTCCACGCTGTTTACCGGCTCGAAGCGGAGGCGGCTTTCAAACTGGGTTTCTACCAGATTGTTGCCGTTCTCCACCTGACCTTTTGCGCGGGGGTTCCCCGGCAGGTGCGGCTTTGTTTCCACGCCGAAGGCTTTAAGCGCGTTGCTGGTTGCCTTGGCTATGTTCGCCGTGCCGCAGTCCCAGATCAGCAGTTCCGGTACACCGTGGAACACGTTGACGTTGTTTTTCTTTTGGCCCCAGGCGTACAAAAGAAAATCGTACATATTAGCCGCCGTCTCCCCCATCGCCGCGTAGTACCGGACGCACAGGCAGCCGGAGTAGTGATCGGTGAGGACGTACCGCCAGCACTTTAATTTCCCCTCAAGGAAGTTTTTGTTTTTGTACAGTTCGTCATCGCCGATTATTTTCTGTCCGCCGCCGGGCGCAAAGTAGACAAGGCACACGGAAGGATCGGCGAAGTGTACCTGGTTCGGGTATTCGGTACGCATGGTTTGATGCGGGGAAGGAACCTTGCTGTCGGCAACCGCCATGTGGTTTTGTCGCAGCAGTTCCCGGAGGCGGCTGTCGACCACCGGGATGTCAAGGCCCCTCGCCTCAAGGATTGACCGGGCCACATTGACCGGAAGCGTTGCCTTGCCGTTTTTACGGATGCCCTGTTTGACCATTTCCGCCACGGTGATCAAAAGTTCTTTTTCTACCGATGAGGTCCCGGCGTCTTTTCGTTTCGCCCGGCCCGATTCCCATCCGTTTTCTTTCAGAACCTTGTACGCTTTCGGTGTCGAAAAGGCAAATATACGGCGCATCTCGTCCACCACCGCTTTCCGCGCGGCGGCGGTTTCGGCGGCAAGCATCCGGTCAACATATTCCCGGTACATCAGGCTTGAGCCTCCCCTCCCTCCTCCGAAACGTACCCGCCCTTGTCAGCGGGGTACAGATTATCGAGCATCCCGGTAAGCTCTTCGTGTACGCCGTTGAGCAGCACCATCTCATCGTTGTATTTGGCCGTCCAGTCGTTCAGGATTTGGACATTCACGCCGGGAACGCACTGCGCCCGGTTCAGAATATCCGCCGCCTTCCGCAGGGCCGCCATCGCTCCGGTCAGTTCGTGGAAATAATCATCGTCAAGCCGGGCCAGTTCCGCTATCGCAAGCTGCTCTTTGGTAGGCGGCTGCTGGTAGCGCAACTGCTGGTCAAGCTCGTTGATCTTCGCTTCCTTCTGGGCGATGGCCTTCTCCTGGATTTCCCGGTCGTGCTTCCGCGCCTCCTTTTCTTTCTTGACCTTTTCTTTTTCCTTGCGAAGGTTTTCCCGGAGTTCACGGGTGGTCATGCGGTCGATGTCGTCAAGTTTCATCCCGGCAACCACGCCGCCTTCGGCAAGTTTCTGCACATCATCTTCGTCCAGGATGGAGAGGGCGATCATCTTGGTGGTGCCCAAATACGAAATCGATTTCGTATTTGAAAACTTGTGGGCGGAGGCCATAGCGAATTGCGCTGAACGCGCACCCATATTGTGCTTCTCCAGAAAGGCCAGGAACTTGCCGTGGTCTTCATGGAGTTTCACCAGGATGAGCCGCTTACCGATTTCCAGAAGCGATTCCCCCGCCTTGTCCTGGTAAAAGGAAACCTCGTTATCGATCCGGTCAAGATCGTAAGACTTGCCCTCCAGATACAGGCTGTCCGCCTCCTGGATTTCCTCCTTCAAATTTACGAGGGCGGTTGTTTCCCCGGCGATCACCGGCAGCTTTTTCCACCCCTTTTTGCCCTTCGCCGCCTCCACGATTTCGGCAGGAAATTCTTCCGGGTTTTCAAGAACCCGCTCAACAGCCTGATCAACCAGTTCAGGGTTGGATGCCACAAATTCTTCCGTACCCGGAATCGGTGCCTTTTCGTATCCCATATCACGCTCCTACTGCATTTCCGAGGCGTACCGCGCCTCGTCTTCCGTGAGCCGCAGTTTGGCCACCTGGAAGCTCTTGATTATCTGGCCCGAAAATCCGCCGAATTTCGGGGTCAGCCGCCAGCGCCCGTCCGGCGCTTTTTCCACCCACTGCCGTGATTCGAGCAGTTTCAAATCCCGGCAGATGTTCGCCTCCGTGGTTCCCAATTCGGAGGCGAGGGTTTTATTAGCCATGCCGAGTATCTGGTTCTTAACCAGCTTCTCCACAATGGCCATGATCCGTTCCTGGCTGTTCAGTCGATCCATGCTTTGTCCCTTATCCAAAGGCCGAGCCGGATCATCCAGCCCCACCGGAGCCGCTCGCCCCAGTCCTTGAGGCACTGCCCGGTTCTGTAAATAATTCCTCCCATACCGCGCCCCCTACACTTGTTCCTTGAGAAGGTCTTTGTTGATCTCCTCCTTGTCCGCCTGGCAGAAAAAATCGTCCTTGACTTTCCGCACCGCTTCCACCTGTGCCAGGGCATCATCGTCCATGAACGCCATCGCCTCCTTGTCCGGCTCCTTCTTGACCCGGATGTATTTGTCCAGGCCCAGCTTTTCCAGCAGTTCCAGCGTTGTCTTTTTCACGCTGATGGCCGTGCTTCTGCGGTAGCCGAAAATGCCGAAGGAAACCTGCACGGTTTTTCTGTCCCTGAACAATTCCGTCCGGTTGTACTCCGCATACGCGCCCAGCAGGGCCGACAGATCGGCGATCCGCTTGCGGGGGGATTCCCCCGCTTTGACGGCGGCGGTTTTGATTTCCGCGATTTGCCGGTGGGCATCGCCGTCAATGGTTTCCAGTTCCCTTTCGAGAAGCCCGATTTCCTTGAGCGTCAGATTCGCGTCCTCAAGGCTTTCAATTTTTTTTACATTCGGTTTAAGCCGCGCCATATTAGTTACCTCCTGTATGGCTTTTGGTTTTCGTATCGCTTCGCGCTATCCGCGCCGCGATGCACTCGTCAACAATCTCTTCCAGCTTCCGCGCCTGGCCCAGGGCCACCGGGTCTTTGGTTTTGAAGTAGACTTTCTGGTGTTTCCGCATCGTGGATACGACGCTGAAAAAGTGTTCCCAGTTTTTAATCACGCCGCGCCTCCTGCGGTTTCATATTCGATGTCCGAAGGGGTGAAATGTGCCAGAGTAAAAAAATCGGCATCACCGAAACAGCCGGAGTGTTTCCAGTACAGATCAAAGGGTTTGCCAGCTTCATCAAAAGCGGGGCTCCAGTAGAGATCGCCGACATCAGCTTTTTCAGGCCCGGCAAGAGAGGTCAGTTTTTTCCCGCTGATCATGAAGCTCAGATTTTCCTTCTCAAGCTCATTCCAGGTGTACTCGATAATCATGCCGCGCACCCCCGCCTAAGCTGTTCAATCGCTTTTTCCAAGTTCCATTTGGGTTCGGCGCAGTGTCCGCATTCCCATTTGCCGATTTCGCAGTTTTCACAGTGTTTCCTGCGTTCCGCGAGTTCCGCCTCAAGAACCGCGATTTTTTTCTGTTTTTGGGCAATGTCCATTTGAATGCGGAAGCACAGCCATTCGTTTGCTTCCTCGTAATTCTTAACGCCAATGATGGCCAGGTTTTTGCCTTCAAATTCGGTTTCGATATGGCTGATAACCGCCTCGGCGGTATCGCCAATATCCTCATGGATAAGCCGCATATCGGGCTTGCCGTTCCGGGTAAATACAACCGCTTTCATACCGTTTCCCTCCCGATGGTGGCTATGACAGCCTCGAAGCTGGGGTATCCCAGAACAGCGGCCAGGGCTTTCGATATTCGATCCGATCCCTTGCGTCCGTTCAAAAAATGCGATACCATTTTGGTAGAGCGGTTCGCTTTCTTGGCAACCGCGATCTGGGTTAAGTTGTTGAGCTTCAGTTTGTACTGAATCCAGCAACCCTGCCGGGGAGTAATGGATATTTCCCCCGCGTTCCCCGGAGCGCGGTTTCGTTTTCGTGCCATACGTTGTCTCCTTTCCCCAAAAGGGGGATGGCTGATTTTGGATTGAGGGGCTGTTGCCTTGCCGGTCGGCCCCTTCAATTTTGCTTATCTGGGAGGTTTAACTCCCCGATACTTAGAGAATAGCAGAAACTTCTAAATCAGTCAAGTTGTTTCTGCTAACAAAAGAGGTTATTTTGGAAATTTCCGAAAGGCTTTTAGAGATAAGAACTATGGCGGGGAAAAGTCAAGCAGAATTTGCTAAACTGGCAGGCGTTTCTCAACGGACTTGGTCTAGTTATGAAAGCGGCCAGTCTACCCCAAAAATGGGCATTCTCTGGGCGCTCGCCGCCAAGGGCTACCCGATCCCCGGCCTTACCGACAGCCTCCTGGACGGCTCGGTAGATGGGAAGGAACTTGCGGAGAGGCGGGAGGCTACCGAGAGGCTGGCCGGGGAAGTCGGGCCGGAAACCCCGGTAGACGATGCCTGGGCGGAAAAGGCCGACAGGGAGTACTGGCGGCAGACCTACAAAAACGCCTTGAAGGTTTATGCCCTGTCCGAACTTCCCCAGGATTCCTTTGTGGTGCCCCTCATGGATCAGCGGCTTTCAGCCGGGCCGGGCGATTACGTCCCCGATGAGGACGAAGTCAAAGCCCTTATCAGAGTCCCCCGCTACATGGCCCGGTACGGCGAGCATATCGCCGCCCTGACCGTGGATGGGGACAGCATGGAGCCCACCCTGCATCGGGGGGATATGGTGGTTTGCGATTCGATGGGCTGGTCAGGGGAAGGCATCTATGCCGTGCGGATCAGCGGGGACGGCTTTGTGAAACGGCTTACCAAAGCGCCCGGGAAGATAGTCATTATTTCGGACAATCCCAAATACCCAGTGAGGGAAGAGCCGGAGGAGAGCCGGGACTTACAGGTTATCGGGCGGGTGCATTGCGCCATAACACAGGTGGATTAGGGGGGAGTAAGATGTGGTTTTTATACAGGCTGGCCGTTACAGGTGTTTGTTTTCTTGCCGCGATACTCAGCACTGTTTTTATGTACATTCGGTTTTCACAAAACCGCTATGTAACCGGAAAAGAAATACCCGCCGATAAGAGGGCGCGGGTCAAACAGCGGTATATTCTCACCCCGCTTTTTCTGTTGGGGTTTGGGGTTTACATGGGCTTCTTCTGGAACGCCCCTGTACAAAAAGATGCCCCGGACGCATGGAAAGCAAAAGACAATACAACTATGGCCTATACCATGATGCAGGAATTTGTCAAGGAACGCCTTACAAGTCCGTCATCGGCAAAGTTTGAGTGGATCACCGAACCGGGCTGTAAAATTATAAAAGACGGTTTTGATTATGCCGTCAGCAGTTGGGTGAATTCGCAAAATGGTTTCGGGGCTGTGGTACGGACGCGGTTCTCCGGCGTTATCCGGCAAATTGACAAGGATAATTGGGAATTACAATCACTTGATTTTCTTGAGTGATTTTTCCTTATCGATCCTGCGCCGCAGATACCACGCTGCTTTTTCCAAGTCCTGTAAGGCCGCGCCTTTGCGCCCGGCGCGGGCAATGTATTTACCCACCTGCCAAAGCAGGGGATCGGCGGGGAACCAGTCCTCAAGCACGTCAATCACCTCGAACTCTCCGAAAGTGTAGTGGCCGGGATGATTTACCGGATCGCTGGCGGCGTTTTTCATAACGCTTCCTATACCACTAGGCCCGAAAGGTCGATGATCTTGTAACTCGGCGCGTTGTACTGCTGGCTGCTCCCCTTCCAGGGGAATAACAGATACGGGTCGAACTCCCCATGCGCCGTTCCGGGTTTCGCCATAACCGTTCCGATGGGCCGCATAGTATCCAAAAAACGTTCCAGGATATTCACCGTTACCGAATGGGGTTCAATATACCGCCCCAGGCGCAGTTCCAGCGAGGTTCTTGATATGAACTGATCGAGATACACGTTAATCACGTAGTCCGTACCGGCGGTCAAATTATACAGGGTAACTTCTATTCTCCCGTACAGGCGCTCGTCTATAAGCGCGGTGGTATAATCGGTTTGCGCCGCCGTAGGCTGTACGGTAAAAACCTGGTTGGATTTTATATACGCGGCATCCTTGGTGGCGGTTGCTCCGAGCGTGTACCCGTCCAGCGCCGGCCTGTTTATCAATGATGCGTAGTCATTGGTGGACCGCGACAGCGCGAACTTGTTTTCAGAGGGGCTCCAGGTTGCTTGCACTACCCGCTCCGACACGGAGGGGACAATTTCGGTTATTTCCCCGGAGAAGTAGGCCGGGTCAAAGATCACTTTCCCCCTCGAACCCTGCCGGGTGACGAAGTAAAACATTTTGGGCATGGCGTTCATGGCCGCGGCATCCGCAAAGGAGACCGTGAGAACAGCCTGGCCGGGATTGTTCGAATGCGCCCGTATGCCGTACATCATTTTCCCGGCGGGAACATCCGTCCCGATATATTTTGTCCCCGATACTCCGCCGCCGCTCACGCTGAGGCCGTCGCTTACTATCAGCATAAAACCATCCGCCGCGTCCCGGTGTGTTTTCCATACCATATTCGTAAACGCCGAATCAAAATCAGCCTGCCAGAAAAGCGATTTGTCTTTATGAATCACCGAAAAATCAACAGAATAAAGCTGCACGCTCCAGGCAGTTCCGCCGGTAACATACGCCTTGGCGATAAACGAAAGGGCGGCCCATGCCGCTCCGTCCCTGTCGGAGGGATAGCCGGTCATGGTGTTGGCCGGGGCTGTGACAACCGCCTCGATTGATTGGGGGGTTGTAACCGATTCGTCAATTCCCGCGTCAATAAATCCGGTTCTTAGCGCCTCAAGAAAATTATCCCCGGCAAGGGTTATCTCAGCCGGAGCCTTTACTCCCCCGCTGCCGCCCGCGCCCCCGCCAGCCGCGCCTTCCCGGTTCTTTACCGACCTTGCCACGGCCAGGATTTCAGCGCAGAGTTCGCGGGCGCTGTCGTAAGCCCTGCCGCCGCATATTTTTACGGCGTTTTCAAAGTCCTCCCCTTCCAGGGCTTTTCTGATAGTTCTTATGGCGTTCACAAACGCTTTCGCTTCATTGGTTGTCATGTTCCCGGCCTTGCGGTCACAAACCGCTTTCAAAAAAATACCGCCCGCGAGTCCGGGCGGCAGGACATCCAAATCGCATCATGTAGTAAAATAACGATACCTACTTTTTGGAAGGAAAACACAATAACTGCCGTTATTGCGAACCGGCCTTTTCAGGCGGGTATGATCAAGGCATGAACATACAAAGAGATTTATTGACGGTCAATCCGTTTTCCCGGCCCGGCAAGAAGCTGTCCACCGTAAAGGCCCTGGTCGTGCATTGGGTGGCGAATCCCGGAACCACGGCGAAGCAGAACCGGGACTATTTTGAATCCCTGAAAAAACAGTCCCTCGACAATGCCAATGCCCGGTACGCCTCCGCGCATTTCATTGTGGGTATTTCTGGGGAGGTTGTACAGTGTATCCCCAGTGATGAGACGGCCTACCATGTGGGCGCGAAAAGGTACACGCCGGAAGCCATAACCGCTTTCGGGCATTATCCCAACAATTGTACTGTCGGAATCGAGCTTTGCCATCCCAAGGCGGACGGCCAATTCAGTACGGAGACTCTTCACGCGGCAACGGAACTTTGCGCCCTGCTCTGCGTCCAATTCAGCCTCGATCCGCTCAAGGACATTTGGACGCACCACGGCGTTACAGAAAAAGTGTGTCCAAAGTGGTTTGTGGATCACCCTGACGAATTTGAGGATTTCAAACAAGGCGTGGCGGACGCGGTAAAGCGGCTGGGGGCGGGCGATGGAAACGGATAACGCCGGAACCAAAAAAGATCATGCTGCCAAAAACGTGTCGCTTAAATCCATGATCATCTCGGCGGTCTGGATCGGGGCGCTGTCAATAGCGAAAGCCTTCTGGGGCATGGTTTCCGAAAAAGCCTTCGGCCTTACCATGAGCGAGATCGTTTTATCGGGCCTTATGATGGCGGCGGTGTTTTCCCCGGTTTATTTGTCCATCGTGCTGGACAAGATAAAAGATATAAAAGTCGGATAGGAGGAACGATGTGCGAAAGCAACAAAAGATTTTTTGGGTACTTGTTTCTTGCTTCACTGTTTGTGCTGGCGGCGGCTGCGCTACGGGCGGAGGAAGCCGGGCCGTGGTTTCTGATCTCGGAAACGGAACTGCGGAGTATCGAGAATTACAGGGAACAATCCGAAGCGGAGAAACGGAGCTGGCTCTTACAGGCGCGGGAATTGAAAGCTCAAGCAAACAGCTTGCTGACGGCCTCGGAAACCTTGAACAGTCAATTGGCGCGAGCGCGGGAAGCGAACCGGAAATTGGAGCAGTCTTACAACGAGTCCGAGGCCGAATGGTTGACCCGGCTCTCATTGAAGAATGGCGAAATCGCCGGGCTGAAACAGGCGCTGGCGGATCAAACCCTGGAAGCGGAATCCCATAAGGGAAAAGCGGCCCTGCGGCTGGTTATTATTATTGCACTGCTAACCGCGATAGCCGCGTATATTGCTTTCAAGATTTTACGGTTTTTTCGGGTTATCCCGCTCTGATTTTTTTTTCGCAATATGCGCCGTTATCGGAAACATGGTAACGGCTTGTTTTATGTTGGTTTCAACTGGAGGTATTTGTGGAGATTGCAAAATTCGTATTGACGGCGGTGGGTACTTTTCTTTCCGTATTTTCCCTTTCGTTTGCCGTGTTTCAATACTGGCGGAAAAAGCAGGACGAGAAATTTGACCTGCTCAAAAAATCGGTGGATGACAAAATCCGCGCTGAGGCCGAAAGCCGGAAAGAATCGGATGCCCGGCACGAAGACCGCCTGCGAGATCTTGAAACTACAATGGCCCAGCGGTTTGAAGGCCGGCTTTCCAGCATGGAAGGGGAATTGAAGGGGATAAAATCCATCCTCCAATCAATTCAAAACTGGTTCATAAATAACACCGGGGGAAAAGGAATTGAACAGGCTGCCGGGCGGGAACTTTCCAACGAGATGATCCAACGGCTTCTCCGGGCCAACGCGCACAGTCTTTCCATTACGGAGGTGAATGATCAGATCGCCTGGCTTGAAAACCGGGGATACGTCAGGGTGGTACGCCTGGAGGGATCCGGTTTTATCAACGCGCATATCACCCGCGCCGGGATCGATGTTGCTAAAGGCTACGCCAAGGCCGATGGCATAGACCCGCCCCCGGAGGAATAGCATGGGACAGAAAAGTGCCGTGGACAGGCTGCCAGAAAACCTGCGTACCCGGCTTCTTGAGATGCTGCATAATCCGGCGATAACCCAGGCGGAAATTGTGGACGCTATTAACGCCGAGGCCGGGGAAACGCTTTTATCCCGCTCGTCCATGAACCGCTACGCCCAGCGTATGAAACGCTTTGCGGAAAAGAACCGCCAAGCCAAAGAGATCGCTGATGCCTATATCGACAAGTACGGTACTGATAACCGGGTGAAACTGGGCAAGGTAGTAAACGAACAGATACGCCTGGCCGTGTTTGACCTTATCGGCGAGATTGAGGAGATACGGGAAGACCCGGAAATAAAATCGCCGCAGATCGCCGATATGCTCTACAAACTTTCGCGGGGTCTCAAAGAGTTGGAGGCGGCAGAGAAATTAAACGCCGAGCGCACGGAAAGTATCCGCAAAGCCGCGCTTGCCGAAGCCGCTGAAGCGGTGGAGCAGACCGCCAGGTCAAACGGCCTTACCGCCGAAACGATTGAGAAGATCAAAACGCAAATTCTGGGGTTATAAAATGAGAAAAATCACATACGGCCTTTTTGTTGTTTTGGCTTTCATTCCGGCATTGATAATCACTTTCATTCTTGGGGGTATTGATGGGGTAGTTGGCTGTAGATTATGCTCCCAATTTCATTCCTTCCTGGAGCGTATAACACGGAAGATTTGCAATGACTGACGACATTTTATTACCCTACCAGCAAGCCTGGATAAAAGACACCGCCGCCGTCAAGGTCTGGGAAAAATCCCGGCGCATCGGCGCGTCCTATGTCGAGGCCCTGGCATCGGTACTGGAAGCCGCGAAGTCGAAGGAAGCCAGGGGCCAGTCAACCTATTATCTTTCCTACTCCAAAGAAATGACCCAGCAGTTCGCAAAAGACAGCGCGTTCTGGGCAAAACACATAAACGCCGCCGCCAGCGAAGTTGAGGAGGTCGCTCTCAAGGACGAGGACAAAGATATTACCGTGTACCGAATCCGGTTCGCTTCCGGTTTTGAAATCTGGGGCCTGCCCTCTACGGCCCGGTCGCTCCGGTCAAAGCAGGGCCGGGTTATTATTGACGAGGCCGCCTTTGTTGACGACATGAACGAACTGATCAAGGCAGCAATGGCCCTGCAAATGTGGGGCGGCTGCGTCCGTATTTTGTCCACGCATAACGGCGATGATAATCCCTTCAATGAACTTGTCAAAGAAGTCCGGGAAGGAAAGAAAAACTATTCCTTGCACCGTACCACTTTTGATGAAGCCCTGGAACAGGGATTGTATAAGCGGATATGCCTGGTAAAAAGCGAAGCCTGGTCAGCAGAAAAACAGGAACAGTGGCGGGAAGAAATTATCGGCGATTACGGCGATGGGGCTGATGAGGAATTATTTTGTATTTCAACCCGCGCCGGAACCCGCTACTTTCCCTCGGCGCTGCTTGAGTCCGTTTCAGATCCCGGCGCTGCCGTTATTCGTAAATCCTGCGAGGACGGTTTTACTTTCGAGAAAGAAGAAAAACGTGTCAAGGAGTTTGACAAATGGCTCAAACGGGAAGTCAGGGATATTCTCCTTGCCCACGAAAACCCGGTCTATATCGGAGAGGACTTTGCCCGCTCCGGCGACCTCACCAGTATTTTCTTTGATGAAGAAATGCCGGACGGACGGCTGCTGACATTCCTGGTAATTGAATTACGGAATGTGCCGTTTTCGCAACAGTGGCAGGTTATCAAATACGTTATGGAAACCCTGCCGAATTTGGGCAGCGCCGCATTTGACAGCAGGGGCAACGGGCAGATGATCGCCGAACTCGCCGCCCAGGAATGGCCGGGCTTCGTTTACCAGGTGATGATCACAACAAAATGGTACGCCGAAAACTTTCCCGGACTGAAAGGCGCGATGGAGGACAACACAACCACTATCCCTGACGATCCTTTTATCCGTGATGATTTCCGGGTGGTAGGGCTTAAAGCCGGAATACCCTGCGTACTTGAGCGAAGCGGCGGCCCCAGGGAACGGCGGCACGGTGACGGAGCCATCGGCAAACTCATGGCGTTTTACGCGCACAAGGAAGATGACGCGAAAGGCTATCAGCCCATGACTTATGAGGCGGTGGAAACGGAAAACCGCTACAGGGGGAAAAAAGATTTATGGGACGATTGAGAGACTTTTTATTTCGCCGGGCGGAAGAACCGAAAGCCCCGGAAACCAATAACACAAACACTGATGACGCGGATGAGCAAGCCATAGCCGTACCGTACACAAACCGCCACCCCTGGGGGGATTTTTTGTTATTGCAAGACCTCACCCCGGAACGCCTGGCGCAGATACTGAACGATGTGAAACGCGGGGAGTGCCCGGCTGAATACCTGGAACTCGCCGGGGACATCGAACTGAAAGATTTGCATTACCGCTCCGTGCTGTCCACGCGCAAGGACGCGATCACTGGGCTTGAGATAAAAGTTGTACCCGGTGGCGAGGACAAGCGCGATGCGGAACTTGCCGAGGCGGTGGAGCGGGACATCGTGAAAAACAGTTCCGCGAAACTGTACGCGCTGATCCGCGATATGCTTGACGCGCTGGCAAAAGGTTTTTCGGTGAACGAGATTATCTGGGACACCGAAAAAACGCCCTGGAAACCAAAGGCGTACAAACACCGCGATCCCCGCTGGTTCCAGTACGATAAGGAAACTGGGAAAACGCTCATGCTCCGCGCACCCCTGGGGAATGAACTGGAGCCGCTCAAGCCCTTTCATTTCGTGGTACACGAGCCGCATCTTGTCAGCGGGAACCAGATCACGGCGGGGCTGGCATTATCCGCGTTGTATTTCTGGATGCTCAAGAGTTACGATGTTACCAGTTGGGCCGCCTTCATAGACCGCTACGGCTACCCGATCCGCATCGGCAAGTACGGCAAGAAAGCAACCGAGCAGGATCGCGCCACCCTGAAACGCGCCGTTGCCGCCATCGGCCAGGATTTCGGCGCGGTGATCCCTGAAAGCGCTCAGCTTGAGATCATCGAATCCAAACACGCCAGCGAAACTTCCAACGTCTACAAAAGCATGGCGGACTGGATTGACAAGCAGATTAGCAAGCTGGTACTCGGCCAGACCATGACCAGCGATGACGGCGCGTCCCTGGCGCAAAGCAAGACCCACGAGGAAGTACGGCAGGATATTGCCGACAGCGATATTCAGCAAGTAGTAGAAACGCTGAACGCCGCCCTTACCATCCCCTATATCAACCTCAATTTCGGCGAGCAGGAAAACTACCCGAAAATCGATCTATTCAAACCGGATGAAAAAAATGTCGAGCAGATCATCACGGCGGTGGAGAAGCTGGGGCCGCAGGGCCTCAAGGTTAAGGCTGATGAGATGCGTTCCCTCCTGGGGCTTTCCAATCCTGATGAGGGCGATGAGGTGATCGGAGGCCGGGCGGAATACAGTACCCCCGCGCCCGGAGAGAGCGGCGAACCGGAAAAGCCGGAATTGAACGCCGAGCGGGGGGCAACCCCGGACGCTGACGCTCTTGACGCGCTGATTGACGAAAGCGCTGACGGCTAT
The DNA here is from genome assembly GCA_031255475.1 of Treponema sp. Classification (GTDB taxonomy): domain Bacteria; phylum Spirochaetota; class Spirochaetia; order Treponematales; family Breznakiellaceae; genus JAIRLK01. The sequence goes on along the minus strand of JAIRSL010000134.1, from coordinate 4,936 downwards.
ATTCAGATTTCCGATGATATTGCCGCCGTTATAGAAAAGGCGGCTGACCAGGCCACGGACTTTGAATCGTTCCGGGGGGAACTTGAGAAGCTGGTAAAAAACTGGCCGCCTGACAAAATCGCCGAGTGTATCGTCGTTGCAACGTTCAAGGCCCGCGCCTTGGGCGATGCGGAGTTTGATAAGGGGGATGATAAATGACTACGGACATTGATAAAATTAAAGACCGGATAAAAAAGCTCTTTGCTTTATCCAAGTCTCCCAACGCAAATGAAGCCGCCGCCGCTCTTGAGATGGCCCAAAGGCTGATGGATGAATATAGGCTGATCAAGAATGAAATTCCCACTTTAGATGTAAATGAAGATGAAATGCCACGGGCCAGTGGGTTTACACCACCTCAGTACGAAATAAATCTGGCTGTTTCAATCGCGGAGGCTTTTGGATGCAAGGTTCTTATGAGCCGGACACTGGATAAACAGAAACTGATTTATAGAAACACCTATAAGTATATAGGAATTGATTACCGGCCAGAAGTGGCCTCCTATATTGCCACTGTCTTGTTTAGAAAACTTCATCGTGCCAGGACGGATTACCTCAAGTCCCTTTACCGTGTCAGATCAAGGGGTACAAAGATAAAGCGAGGTGACGAATTCTCAAAAGGATGGGTTTCAATTGTAACAAAAAAACTAAAAAATTTTACCAGTACACCAGAAGAGAAAATGGCGCTAGAAATGTACATGAAAAAATTCGCGAACCTTGAGAAGGTAGAAGGAATCGACAGAGAAGGAGTAAAAAAATACGAGTACCTTGATTGGCAAAACGGCTATGAATCAGGGGCATGTGTGGAAATTCAGCATGGAATAAAAGGCAAAAAAAATGATACCAACCATCTGGAAAAACGGTAAATAAATGGCTGACATAATTCCACAGGAGGCTCTGGCCTACCTCAAAAATAAAAGCCTCAAACCCGCGTTCTCCTACAAGGACGTATGGCATGAGGAATACGCTACAGCTTTCACGGTAGCCAAGGCCATGCAGCTTGACGTGCTGACCGATCTCCACAGCGCGATTGTTGACGCGATGGAAAAGGGTCAGTCATTTGAGAGCTTCAAGAAAAATATCGCTCCGCTCTTACAACAGAAAGGCTGGTGGGGTAAAAAGGAAATGACCGATCCCCTGACCGGAAAAACGGTGAACGCCCAGCTTGGCAGCGACCGCCGCCTCCAAACCATCTACCGGGTCAATATGCGGAGCGCCTACCAGAAAGGCCAGTACGAGCGCACGATGGCCAGCGACCTTCACCCCTATTTGATGTACCGCATCGGCCCCAGCGGCCATCACCGGGAAGATCATGTAAGCTGGGACGGCCTGATTTTACCGAAAGACGATCCCTGGTGGGACAGCCATTTTCCGCCCAACGGCTGGGGCTGCAAGTGTTACACCCGCGCTGTCACCGAGGCGCGGAAAAAACAGTATGAGGCAAACGGCATACCAACCGCGCCCAAACTTGACGGATCGGGCGGCGGTAATGTTCCGGCGAAAACCGCCGCGCCGCCTGTCAAATATAAAACTTATTTTAACGAGCGCAAAGGCACATTTGAGCAGGCGCCTGAAGGCGTTGATCCCGCTTTCAATTGGCACCAGGGGAAAGCCGGGAATAAAGCGGTTTCACAAAAATTAGAGGAGTCCAAGGGAAACTTTGAAAAAGCCGCTGCCGCGAAGCCAAAAAAGGAATACCTGACCAAAAAGAAACTGGAAGAGGACATCGCGGCCATTGACGCGCAGATAAAGAACACGGGCGATCAGGCGGTGCTGGCAGACCTTGAGGCAAAGAAAGCCGAAAAGCAGGCCATCCTCGATAAAAAGTCATCGGCGGTAGATAAGAAAAAACTGGTCAAGGAGCAGGCCGCGCTTCAAAAGGAACTCGACAGTATTACTGTTAAAACCTATAACGGCATCTGGAAAGACGACATTACCACCGCTGATTGGCCGGATAAATCTGAAAGTATCCAAGCAAAAAAAGATTATTTCCAGGGCAAACTGAACGCCGGAGGGCTTTCGGATATTGACAAGGCCAAGTTTGAACAGTTCCTTAAAGACCTCGACGAATTCGCTGTCGAGGGCAAACATTACTACGAAGTCCAGACGGCCCTAAAAAAAGCCCAAGACTCCTTGACAAGCCTGAAAAAAGGTAGTATGGTTAAGTCTGGACTGGATGATGCCTTTACCCAGGCCCGGAAAGACGCGGCGCTGTGGGCAAAATCCCCCAAAGAAGCGGACGATGCCCTTCGGGAGGTCTGCGGCAGGGTCTGGCAAAATGCCACAAAAGCGGAACGCCGGGCGATATATGATTATACCTGTGGCTCCGGGGGCTTTAACCGGCCTCTGCGCGGCTACGATGGAAGTTGGAGTAGCTTCAAGGGCATAGGCAAGGTTGACCTGGATGCCGAAGGCAGGGCCAGCGCGATCAAGGAAATGACCAGCCTAATCAACAAATCCAGCTATGATATTGATGTTTGGTTGCAGCGCGGCGTGGAGACCAGCCAGGGCGCGGCAAGTTTTCTTAAAATTTCTGAAAGTGATCTGCGTAAAATGACACAAAGCCAACTGGAAAAAAAACTTATGCACCAAGATATTACGGATGCGGGCTTTGTTTCTTGCGGGAGCGCAAAAGGAAAGGGCTTTAGCGGGTATATTTTTAATATCTACTGCCCCAAAGGGACAAAGATGATGTATGCCGAGCCTTTTAGCAATTACGGACGCGGCGATGGGCTAAACTGGAACGGTATAGCAAAACAGGCGGGTTTTGGCCATGAGGACGAAACGATTATCCAGCGCGGTACAACTTTCAAAATTATCAAGGTTGAAAAGAAAGGCGATAATACCTACTTCGATCTTGAAGTTGTTTCGCAGATTAACGGAGGCAAATAGATTGAGTGAAAAAAGACCCCGCTGGGAAAGCGAGATGATGGGCGGCCCTGACTCAAACCCTCGGGCTTGTGAAACGTGTATGTTAAGGCCGTATGAATTTAACGGTATTAAATTAGATCGCGCAAACGCAGCACATTGTCAAATCTTTGAATATCCTGAACCGAAACCTCACGATGTTTATTGGAATGGCGCGGAATGTGAATACTATGAGGCGGAAGCATGAGCGGTAACATGATCCTCGAAGACCAGAAAGATAAAATCTCTTCCCTGCTTCTCGGCCTTGCCGTGGGAGACGCTCTCGGCGTTCCGGTTGAGTTCCGGCCTCGCGGCAGTTTTCGTGTTACCGATATGCAAGGTTACGGCACTCACAATCAGCCGCCCGGAACCTGGTCTGACGATACTTCCCTCGCCCTGTGCTTGGCGGATTCCCTGTCTCGCGGTTTTTCCCCGGAGGATATGGCCCGGAATTTTGTACGATGGCGCGATGAAGCCGCGTTCACGGCCCACGGCGCGGTGTTCGACATCGGCATATCCACCGCCAAAGCCATCAGCCGCCTCAAGTCCGGCATCGCCCCGGAGCAAGCCGGGTGCGCCGGGGTGAACGAAAACGGCAACGGTAGCCTCATGCGGATAGCGCCGCTGGTGTTTTACCTTGACGGCAAGCCGGAGGCGGAACGCTTCAACATCACCAGGGCCGTATCATCCATTACCCACGCTCACCCCTGGTCAGTGGCGGCGTGTTTCATCTACCTGAAGTATCTGTGGGAAATTCTTAACGGCCACGGAAAGTTGGGCGCTTACGCCAATCTGAAGGCGAACTTTCGGGAAGGCTCCCCATACTTAGGCGCGGATGTGATGGACAGGTTTGCCCGGATTTTGCGGGCCGACATCCGCACACTGCCGGAATCCGCCATCAAAAGCGGCGGCTTTGTCATTGACACCCTGGAGGCCGCCTTCTGGTGCTTCCTGACCACGGACACCTACCAAGCCGCCGTGCTGAAAGCTGTCAATTTGGGGGACGATACCGACACCACGGCGGCGGTCACCGGCGCTCTCGCCGGGCTTGCCTATGGACTTGAAGGAATTCCTACAGCTTGGCTGAAAACCCTGGCTGGTTCCAAGGACATTCGCCGCCTTGCCGGGGCAATGGCAAATGCCCTGCCGGGGTGAATTCCGCAGACGGCTACAAAATTGCCCCAGAAACCGGGCACCGGATCGGGGCTGACTCCAAATGCGAAATCGTGATCGCATTTGCCGGGGCCTTTCCGGGCTGGTCTCGCCGGAGAAAACACCGGCCCTTTTTATTACACTATACGCAAGCCCTTTACAATCCGGCCTCCCGCTAAATACCGCCAAATCCCCCAAAATACCGCCTATTCTCCGTCATCCCGGAATCTATTCTCTGCTAAATTCAGACATGGCTTTCTTTTATATCAACTATGACCTGTTCACACAAAGAAAATATGATATACTCAAGCCATGAAATTAACCCAGGAACAGCGGGAAAAAATTATTAACCTTTTTCCTCAACAGCGGGGAAATGTGAAAGTCGATGGCGGCCGCCTCCTTGACGCCCTCATCTATATCCGCGAAAACGGCTGCGAACGGCGGGCCCTCCCCGCGGCCTTCGGCCCCTGGCGCGCCATCTGCGTCAGAATCAACCGGCGGGTCAAAAAAGGCGTGTTGGAACGGATTTTTCATACGCTTCGGGAGGAACAGACAGCGAGCGAGCGGATAACCGCGGTTTCCCTGGATTCGAGCTCGGCCAAGGCGCGTCCTGACGGGACCGGAGCGTTAAAAAAACGGGGGGCGGGCTGTGGGGAAGTCCCGGGGAGGCTTGAATACGAAGATACATATGCCGGCGGTGAACAATCAATGTGCGGTTGGGTTTGTCCTGTCCGGCGGGGAGGCTTCCGACGCGAGCGACGGGCGGCTTTCACCGGACGCCATAGGGAGGATAAAAGATCCTGACGAGGAGGGGCCGTTATTTTTGTCAATGGACCGGGCG
>JAIRSL010000109.1 GCA_031255475.1 Treponema sp. | reverse complement strand
AGGGACGGGTTGGCGGTGTCCAGCCGGAGGATGCCGGTCGTGACGTTACCCGTTCCGCCCGTTACGGCGGCTCCGTAGAGGACGCCACTTTCGCCTCGGTAGATGCGGGCGCCTATGGCGGCGGGATACGACAGGGGCACGGTCTCCCCGGTCGTGATGTCCACCTTAAGGAAGGGAGTGTTCCCCAGAACGGCGCTCCGGCCTATGACGATGTTCCTCTCGTCCATAAAGGCCGCGTCCAGAGCGCCGGCCGCGGAAAAAGAGAAGCCCACGGCCCCGGTATCCAGGGAGACTACCGTTATGTTTCCCACGGAATCCAGGAACAGGGCCCGGCCGTCCAGAACCACGGCGGAACGGAGGGGAAATTGCCGGGGAACTTCGTCCAGGGCAAGCCGACTGTTTCCGGGATATTGCCGTACTTCCGGGACGCTCCGGCCGCCTTCGGACTGCCAAAAGAGGAAGGTTCCGTAAGGGGCGCGGGAATCCGCTTCGGCGGCAATATGGGTGTACTGCCCCGCGTTTTCGAGCCGTACCGGTTCCAGATCGGTGAATTCGTCAAAATCCAGGGGGATAAAGCCCGTGAAATTATTGGCGGTGATGATACCCAAGTTCTTTCCCGAAGCGCCGGCTTCGCGTACCGCAAGCTGTTCCACCGAAGCAAAAACGCGGGCCGTCCCATATCCGGTCATGGACCAGATATCGCCGCCATCGGTTCCCAGGACGAAAGAGCCGCCGGTTACAACGGCGCTTGTGACTACGGGGGGAGGAACGCGGCTTCCGCCGGAAGGGATGCTCCGGATCTCCCGTGTTTCAAGGATGCCGGAAGGGCTGAGACCGTAGCGCAGTATCCGGGGATATTCCTCCCCGGACAGGCAGATGAATTCCGCCCGCGCCTGATCCGCGGGGTACAGGACGCCCCTTGGGACCCGCGAATCCCTGAGGATCTCGCCGCCCGAAACCGCGTCCAGGATCACCAGATCGCGGCTGTCGAATCCCCCGAAGAAACGGTTGTTCCCGAACAGGATGGGCGTCCTGATGTTGGGAGGTACCGTAAAGTGACGGATTTCTTCCCCGGACTCCAATTCCCAATAAGAGAGGATCCCCGCGGGGGAATAGGAGATCATGGTCCGTTCCGACCTGCCGGTAGCGGCAAAGGTAACCGGCGTGGAAAAACCCTCCGGTGACTGCAACAAATCGCCGGTTTCGGGGTGGAGGAACACCACCCCGGTCCGGGCGCTTCGGGATACGATGATGAAATTCCCCCCGGCGGAATAGGTGATGTACGAGACGGGGTCTCTGAAACGGAGGGTAAACAGGTTCCGCTTGGCGCCGTAATCCCAGGCGGAAATACGGTAAAGCCCCAGGCCATCGCTCTCGATAAAGGCGGCCTGGGTTTCTCCCGGCCGCAGGGCAATGGAAATCAGGGAGTGGGAACTTACCTGAAACCGGTCTTCCGCGGCGTTGTTCTCCAGGTTCCAAATCCCCAAAAACCCGTCGGCCCCGGCGCTTAAAATCCGGTCCTCCCCGTCATAGGCCACCGCGTTCACCGGCCCGCGATGCCCGCCGGCAGGACGGCCGAACCGGGCTTCCCTGGACTGGGCCGGTATATCCCCCCCGGTAACCAGCAGGAGGCCGGCGATCAAACCGGCCGCCAGATGTGCGGCGGCCGCTTTCATTTTATTCCCTCCGGGAGCATCATGTTTTGCGCGGACAAGCAGGAACCGAAACGCAGGGACGCGAAAGGTTCCCCTTTGGGGCGGCGCTTAAATTCGGCAAGGGTTTTTTCGTACATCTCCAGAGGAACATTCGTGATCGCCACCGAATCCCTCCGCAAGCCGTAAAGGTGAAATTCCAGCCCCCCGGCGTTTTTCCGTCTATACCGGACGCCGGTTTCCGTATCGGGACAGAATTCCCCGGCTTTAAGATGGAAATAGTATTTCAGGGCTTCAATAACCACCGGTTCAAGGCCATCCCGGATTACCGCCAAACGGTCCGCCAATTCGTCATAACCAATGACGGTTTCGGCCTCGTCCGCCTTCCGGTTTTTTTTCTTCCGTCGGAAAAAGAACGCCCGTTCCTCCTGGGGAAGGACCTCCATGACAAGATTTCGGCTGGGCCATAAGACCTTTACGGGAAATTCAGGCTTATGCGTTTTTCCGCAGATTGAACAAACAAAACTCATAAACGTTCCGTCCAGTATCGCGTCCAGGTATAGGAGCTGTTCGTCCAGATTGATTTCTTCCGGAACTTCAACCGTAAAGGTATTTTCACATAAACACGGTATATCCCGTTTCACATCCGCCCCTTTAACGCCGGGCCAGGAACAGTATATCCCCAAAGACCGCGAAGATCATCAGGCCGAAGATCAGAACCACCCCGACGGTCTGAAACGCATAGATGGTTTTGGGACGCAGGGGATGGCCTTTGACGATTTCGATGATAAACAGCAGGATCATGCCGCCGTCGAGAATAGGCAGGGGGAGAAGGTTCATGATGCACAGGGCGATGGAGATAAGGGCCAGAAAGTTGGCCGTAGCGCTTAAGCCCGTTCCTATGCTCTGGCCGAAACTCTCGGCGGCCACATCCCCCACCATATAGGTGATCCGTATGGGCCCGGAAACGGCCTGGGTCAGGTCTATGCCCCTAAAGAGCAGGGCCAGACTCTTCAGGGAGACAACGAAGGTTTTCCATGTCTCCTGGGCGCCTTTCACCAGGGCTCCCAGCGGCGAGTAGGAAGGGGTGTGGTATCGAAGCGTTTGGTAGGACATGCCTACATCTGCGGCCTGGCCGTTGCCGTACGAGAGGATGATATCCGTGTTTCTTAGTACGCCGTTCCGCTCGTATTCCACCGTTAACACCGGCGGCTGATCCCGGAGTATGGCGAACATGCCTACCGTGTAGGGAAGCTCCTTCCCGTTGACCTTCAGTATCCTGTCCCCGGCCTCTATGCCTGCGATTGAGGCGGGACTTTCGGGAGTAACCATCCCTACCACCGGATCCGCCCAGTAGTACACGCCGATTTTCCCGGCCCCGGTGGTTTTGTCGAGTTCCGGCCGTACCGTTAATTCCAGAACGGCGTCATCCCGTTCCACCGTTACCGCCAGGTTCTTTTCCGGGTTGGCCGTTATAACTTCCTGTATATCCCGGTAGTTTGTTATGGCCGTATTCCCGATTTTGACAATACGGTCACCGGTCATAAGCCCCGCTTCGCCGGCGGGATAGCGTTCTCCGGGATTCACGTCCGATGCCAGGACTATACGGTTGTCCAGGGTATGTACCTCAAAGCCTATGCCCCAGATGACCGCCAGCACCAGGACGGCAAAAAGCAGGTTGAAGAAGGGCCCGGCAAAGGAAACGATTATACGCCGCGCCGGGCTGGTCCCGTAAAAGGTTCCTTTTACCGGGGGAATTTCTTTTTCCATTTTTTCGTAGGCTTCCTGGAACTCGTTTTCCCCCCTCATCTTGCAATAGCCCCCTATGGGGAACATGCCGATACGGTATTCCACATTCCCCATCTTCTTTTTGAAAATGGGTTTGCCCCATCCTATGGAGAAGGCTTCCACATCGATACCCACCAGGCGGGCTGCGAGGAAATGCCCCAGTTCGTGGATGAACACCACTATTCCGAGACCCAGCAATCCTAAAACAATTTTAGCTACAAGCATAAAGTTTCTCCGAAATATACGTTTCCGCTGCTTTTCTGGCTTTTCCGTCCGCTTCCAATATGATTTGCAGGGCTTCCGGGCTTTCAAAAACCCCGGCTGCGGTCCAGTCCATGTTCAAAACATAATCAACGATACGGGATATATCAAGAAAACCGGCTCTTTTTGTTAAAAACGCCGCCACCGCCGCTTCGTTGGCGGCGTTATACGCCGCCGGATACAGCCCCCCCCGTCCGGCGGCTTCATAGGCAAGGGGAAGCATGGGAAAGGCGGTGGAATCGGGGGCCTCAAATTCAAGGGTAAGGCCGGTAAAATCCAGAGGCTCCAGGGAACAGGGCGTACACTCAGGATAATACAGGGCGTTGTGAATGGGAAGCCGCATATCCGGCCGGGAAAGCTGGGCGTACACCGCGCCGTCTTTCAGTCGCACCATGGAATGAACGATACTTTGAGGGTGTATGACCACGGAGATCCGGTCCGGCGGCATGGTAAAGAGCCCGGCCGCTTCAATTACCTCCAGCCCCTTGTTTGCCAGGGACGCCGAATCAACGGTGATCTTAGGCCCCATGTTCCAGGTGGGATGGGCAAGGGCTTCTTCCACGGTTATACGGGCAAAGTCCTCCCGCTTCCGCTTCCTGAAAGGCCCCCCCGAGGCGGTAAGAATGATTTCGCCGGCGTTTTCCCTGCCGTGGGCTTCCAGTAGGCTCGAAACAGCGTGATGTTCCGAGTCCACCGGCAAAACGCGGCGGCCCTTCCTTTTTGCCAGGGCGAAAACCAGAGGGGCGGCCATGACCACGGTTTCCTTATTCGCCAGGGCAAGATCCGCCCCCGCGTCAAGAGCCGCCAGGGACGGCTCCAGCCCTGCCGCCCCGGCGATGCCGTTCACCACTATATCCGGGGCGATCCCGGCAATGGCCCGGAGAAGGCCCTCTTTTCCCCTGTACACGTTTGCGGGCGCGTCCGAACCCGCCGTATCCGGGCCGGTTAGGGCCAGGGCCGCGGCGGGGAATTCACGGGAAAGGGCGCGGAGGCCGGAAACACCGGTATGGCTTGAAAGAAGAACGATCTCGAAGCGTTCCCCTCCCGCGCGCAGCACATCGATAGTACTTTTTCCGATGGAACCGGTGGCTCCAAGAACCGCTACCCGCTTTTTCATTCCCTTTCCAAATAAAACAATTCCGGCTTAAAACCGGGGTTACATAAAAAGGAACCGGTAAAGTCCGTAGTATACCGGCGCCGCCATGGCTATGGAATCGATGGAATCCAGAACTCCCCCTCTGCCAGGAATAAGTCCGCCCGAATCTTTGATAGAAGAACTCCGCTTCATGACCGACTCGGCCAGATCTCCCAAGGAAGCGGCAGCTGCGGAAACAAAACCCAGGATGACGCCCGCCCAAAGAGAAGGCATGACTGTTGACGAAAAAGCCGCAGGAAAAAACCACGCAGCCCCTAGACCAATCAGGATGGACCCGGTAAAACCTCCGATAAAACCTGCAACGCTTTTATTGGGGCTTGCCGGTATGATCCCCCGGTTGTTCCCTCCAAAGAG
>JAIRSL010000079.1 GCA_031255475.1 Treponema sp. | reverse complement strand
ACCACTTTCCCGGAGCGCAGTTTCCGGGGGAACACTGAAAAGACATCCTTTACCCTCATACAGACCCCTTTTGCGGATATTGCAATCACAGCCGCAATGCCGCAAATTTGTAGTTGTATAAATCCTCTGAACCGGCAACGCTAATTCGTTATAGGGTAAAGAAATAACACCGCTTGGGATGTTCTGAATATAGGTAAAACGTGCAATCCGGCACATCTCGTAAACAGCCGGGACGGCGTATGAAGAGGCCACCCGAAACCGGGGCCGTTCCGGGCGGCCTGTCCTGAATTTCACCGGCGGCGGTTTTGAATCTCCATTTCCCGTTTTTCTATGGCGCTCTTCAGAGAGGCAATCTCGGCGAGGAGGTTCCGGACTATGGGATCGTCGGCGGAGATCGAGGATTCGTTCCGTTCCGCAAAGGCGCTGTAGACTTCCGCGCCAAGACGGGAAATGACGCGCTGGGCCTGGCCTTCAAGTTGCTTGATTTCCAGCATGAGGACGCCGCGTTCACCCAGATCCTGGGCTTTGGCGCCGGCTTTGTTTACGAATTCCCGGGAAGCGTTAAGACCCCGTTCCCCCCAATCCTGGGCTTTTTCCCCGGCTTTACCCGCCAGTTCCATGGAAACCGCCAGGCCCTGATCCAGGAGTTCTTTCATTCTTTCACCAAAGGTCATTCCTTCTCCCCCTTGTCATTTCCGCTTGATGCCCACAATGGTCAAATCATCATATTGGGCATCCTCATTAACGTGAGTATAATACATATACATATTATTTTCAGGACATTCCCGAATATTATGGCAATAATCCTGGTATTGAAAGAAGTGGGCTTTAAGAAATTTGTCTACTTTTTTGTCAACCAGGATCCGGGTTTCCTGGCCGGCGGAAGGCGGTTTATACATGCGGAATATTTTTTCCACAGAAACCAGGGCCATGATGGCTTCTTCTGTCGTGCCCTCACAGCCGGTAAAATCAAACCGGAGTTCCCTGTCGCCTTCGGGATCGTGATACTTCCTGAGGATGTAGATCCGGCGGTTCATCACGGCGTTGATGACGGCTTCTACGCGATCTGCGCCCATTTCTTCGTTCCATTGGCCTGCGATGTGGTTTTCGTGAGGAGTATCGACGGGTCCTTCCGTACAGGGTATTTCCCTAAACGCGGCGTCCCGGAATGTGCGCTTGGCCTCTTCTATACCGTCCGTATAAAGGAAGAGGATGTCCCCGTTCTCCAGGGTGAACGTCTGAACCGTATAACCGCCTTTGGTTTCCACCAGGACGTTGGGGAGTACGCCGGCGGCGGGGGTTTCAGGGAGGGTTAGCGTCTTCATCTTCCGGTCCGAAGCGTCGAACCAGTGGATGATGTTATCCCCGGCGTTACAGAACCGGACAAGACCGGTAACAGAATCGAAAAGGGCCAAGGTAAAGGCGGCGAAACGGCCTTTGAAGCCCAAGGCTTCGATAAAGTCATTGATTTGGTAAACCACCTCCTCAATACGCATACCTTTCGCGTTGGGTTTCCATGCCTTAAAATAGTTGAGGAACATGGTGGCTACCTGAATCATGATGAGGGCGGCGGGGACGCCTTTACCGGCGGCATCGCACTTGATAATGGCAAAGTAACGGCCGTCCAGGTCCTGGTAATCGAAGTAATCACCGGATACGCCTTTGGCGCCTTCGTAATAACTGAAGAATTGGGCATACTTCGTGTCTTTATAACCGGTCGTCATTTTATTTCCGTCACTGTCGGTTTCCAGGGGTATGAATTTCTTCTGGAGTTCCTTCCCAATGACAAGCTCCTGGGAGGCTTGAGCGGCTTTGACAAGGCCGTTGGTCATATCATTGATGGTGGCGCCCAGGACGGCCAGTTCGTCATTGGACTTAATGCGGATATTTACCCCTTCCAGCCTGGATTTATCGTCCGTATCCCGGATAAGTTCTACGTGGCTTACCAGACGGAGTATGGGCCGGATGATGAAACCGGAAAGGATCAGGGCTCCCAGGGTACCTATGGTAAGAGCGGTAAGGACCACCAGGAGGATGACTTGCAGCAGGACCCGTTTGCCCTGGGCGATTTCGTCCAGAATGGAATCAATGGATACTTCCAGACGTACAAGGCCCCGGAAATAGTAGTCGTCCGTACCCTGATAGTAAAAAATGGGTTTAAAGAAGATGTAATTGCGGCTCATTTCGGCCGCCGGTATTCTGGTACGGAACGGGGGTTCGGAACCGATTTCCCGGCCTACCTGGATAAGTTCCTCGTTCAGCTGGGTTTCCAGGGAAGCACGGGAAACCCGGACGCCGGCATCGCCGGTACGGGGGAGGGCCTCCCGCGCCAATGCGGCGGAAAGGCTTCCTACCCGGGACCGGGCGCGGGCGTTCATTTCGGCGGCGATATTTGCAATCCGGGGCGAGAGCCGGTCTGTAAGGCGGGAAACACCGATCTCCAATTCGGCGGTATCGATCTTGGAAAGGATATCCGGGTCATTCGTGGCCCACACCTGGTCTTCAAAGACGGTGTTTTCGGGGTTGTAACCGGTTACGGTCGCGTAATGGGCTTCGGGGACGGCGATTATTTCCGCCGGGAGAAAGCTCAGTTCCAGGAGGTTCTCCGCAGACAGGTAAGTTCGTGCGCCGGAGGCGAGGCTCTCCATGAGTACCGATGAACGGTCCCGGAGACCTTCCAGCAAAGTTTCCTGCTGGGTTCGGGTCATCCTGAAATACAGGGGGGTTGATACCATGATCACCACTAAAAGCACCAGGCATATCGTGAAGGAAGCAAGTTTGATCCGCAGTCCCACTCCCCGCCGTTTAAGAACCGTGATGCGTTTTTTCTTTTCTGCTGGCATAAGATCTCCTGAAATAAGGGCTGCGGCTTCCGCCCGCAAGGCTGTATAGTCCGCCGTTACCGAACCGAGTCCCAGAACGGAGGCGGCAAGCCCGGCGGCGCTGAAAACCAGAATACCGGTAACGGCCAGAGCGGTCATATCGAACGCGGAAAAGCGGCTGTTCCCGGTATTCCGGTAAAAGCCCCGGGTACGAAGATAATCTCCACGGTTACCGGCGCCGGGTTCTCCCGCCTCCCGGAGGGTATCCCTGATGTATTCGCCATGCGGGGAAACCTCCTGGCCGCCTGAAAGATCCCGGACAATGGCGGGAAAGTACCGGGAAACCGGATCTTGTCCCAAAAATTCAGAAAAAGCCCAAAGATTTCCGGCGAGGATGAGGAATAAGAGAGGTATAAGGATACTTAGCGCAAAAAAACGCCGCTTTCGGCGCCGGAGAATTTTCATTATACGGTATACCTGCTTAAAATATCGGCGGACGGCGGAATTTTAAGTAGAGCTACCGGAGCCTGTTCCAAAACTAATTGACAGCGGGCTAACGTGCACGATTTTGGACCAGCCTCACCGGTTAATGCTTGCGCCGGAAAACCCGGTAATTGATATTGGGGAAGAAGTTGTGCCGCCGTTCCAGGTTGGTCAGCCACTCGGTACTGATGTAATTGCTACCCAGGGCTTCGTATATCGTCGTAAAATTCCTCAACGCCATTTCGATCTGGTTCCGGGCATAACCGGCGTGTTCCTGGTTGTAGAGCATACGGGGCCAGTCGGAGGCTTGAACCAGAAGAATTTCCCTGGCGGCCTGGTTCAGGGCCCGTTCCTTGAGGCCCGTGTCATTGGGGAAACGCTCGGCCAGTTCCAGCATACGCTCCAGGGAACGCATCACGTGGGGATACATCCAGTCGTTGGAGGCGTCTATCCAGGATTCGGCGTAACCGTTAAACCCCCAGGACGAAAACTCCGGCATCAACGCGGCTATGCCCTGCCGGTCCTGTTTGCCGAAATATTCTCCGGGGGTCATAAAATGCACGTCCTGCCGGGCCGCCCCTTCGCGGAACAGGGTTTCCAGGAACCGGGGGCCTTCGAACCAGAAACGGCCGAAGGTATCCGCATCGTACGCGCAGAGGCTGACAGGTTCTTCCCCTCCCAGTTCCGCGGCTTCGCAAAGGGCGGAATACCGGGCGTCGAGGAAGGACAGGGCCTGCTCCCGGACCAGGTTTGCGGCCAAGGCGGGATCGTAAACCTGCTTCTTCTGTCCCCGGCCGCCGTTGGTGTGGTAGACATACCCGGTCCTGACCCGGCCCAAACGGGCGTTCAGGAAGGGTGCAATCATGCCCGTCGGCAGTTCAAAGCCCGCGTCCGCGTGGTAATCCCGGTAAACCGAGGAAAGCCGGTAACCGGTTTCCGCATCCTGTATATCCCTGGATGCCCGGAAATCCCGAAACAAAACGAGGGTTTGGGAGGGGGTCTTTACCGGATAAAAGCTGCCCCGGGAAGTTTTAGGGTTCCTCAAAATTCCGGCGTGAGTATCCGCGATGGTATAATTGAAACTGTAGGCCCTAAGGTACGCGTCCAGTTCCGGGGACCAGCCGAGTTCGGGAAGCCAAAATCCGTGAGGGCTCTTGCCAAAGGTACGCCTGAATGAGGAAAGGGCTACCTCGATTTGGGCCTGGACAGCCTCAGGGTACCCCGTATAAATAGGAAGAAACGCGTGGGTGGCTGCGGTAGTCAGTATTTCGAGACGGCCTTTCTTCTGATAATAATTGAATACGTTGAGTATGTTTCCCTCGTACCGTTCGGTAAAAAGAATACGCTTATCCACCGCCCGGTCGTAATAAAAACGGGCCAGCGCGTAAAGATCCGGATCGTTTTCCGTCCTCTCCATTTCCCAGACCCCAAATTCGATTTGCTTATCCACATAACTCAGGTAATGGCGGATCAGGCATTCATCCTGAAGCATGTAACACAGGAGGGGAGAAAAGGAAATAGCCAGGCGGAAGGGAACATGATCCCTTTCCAAATGATCAAAGACCTCAAGAAGGGGAAGATAGGTGTCCGAAAGGGCCTCGAAAAACCACTGTTCTTCCATTGAAAGTTTTATCCGGGGAAAAGGCCTGGCCTCCGTTTCCGACCGGTATCCGGGAAAGTACGGGAACGAGGAACCCGGATGAAAAAAGCCGTCAAGCCGAAAGGGTCCGTCCTGGCGCGAATCCGGTTCAAAAACGGAAAAATCGTTTTCGGCGGCGGTATGCGAAGAACCGGCCTGAGAGTGCCGTACACGCAATGAATCGCAATAACGGGCAAAGGGAAGATGGGCGTTGAGTACGATTGAAATTACCTGCGGTTTTCCCATACCGGTCCTTATTATTGCCGGCTCCGGGGTATCCGGGACCGGCGAT
Source organism: Treponema sp. (assembly GCA_031255475.1). Taxonomy (GTDB): domain Bacteria; phylum Spirochaetota; class Spirochaetia; order Treponematales; family Breznakiellaceae; genus JAIRLK01. The sequence continues at coordinate 1,853 of JAIRSL010000079.1, read as the reverse complement.
CTCCGTTACGCAAGACCGGAAGCTCATCCATCGCGGAGAGCCCGGCCAGAGGACTCCGGGGGGACTTTGCTTCCGCCGGCAAAAGGAGAGCGGGCAGGTTGAAAGATTTGGAAGCAGCCAACACCGTCACTTCCGCCCCCAGGCGTACACAGAGTTCCACCCGGAACCATCCCCCCCCGGCCACGTCCTGTCCCGAACAGTCCGGGGAAAAACCCAGATACCAGGCCGTATCGTCCGGGCCCACCGGAACGGTAAAAGACAAATTCCGACCGGAAACGGTATTTTTCCGGAACGGCGCGGGTTTTAATCCCTCCTGGAGCGGAATGTAACCGGGATATTCCATCATGACCGGAGATACCCTTAAAAAATACCCTTCAAAATCCTGCGCCTTTTCGTACAATTCCCTGTCATGGCTCTTGATTTCCCAAAACACAAAGACCCAAAGAGGATCCCGAATCAATGCCTTTATATATGTTATGTTGTACTGCCCGGGCAGCGGCACGCTGTCCAAAAAGTCCGTTTCTTCCAGAGGGGATTCTTCCCGGCTTTCCGAACCGTTTTCGTCATCGCTTTCCGCTTCCAATATTTCTTCAATGATAAAAATACGATCCAGTTCCGGGGGAATATCTATACCCGCGTTATCCGCCAGGGCGGTCAATTCCCGCGTGGTCAGACCTTCCAGGTAACGTCGCGTCAAACGGCATTCATCCATACCCGGAATATCATGGAAAAAAAGGGGAGGGGTGTCAAGGGAGCGCGTTGCCTCATAATTGAGGCTGTCCCACAACTGTTTCACATGATTCACCGTCTGCCGGGTTACCCCGATTTTTCCGTAATAACCGTTTGTGGGCGAGGTTGTTGATTTTTGATGTTTACCAGCGGCAGCCGTCAATGTTCCCTGGTGTACATGCGGAAATCAATCTCCCGGGGAGGCTGCATCTCCCCGGAGGCGAGTGCTTTCCTGACCCGCGCTTCGGCGGCGGCGGTGTCCAGGCCCTTGGCGGTGAGCCGACGGATCTCCCGCGCAATCCACAGGTCGACCAGCGCGGTGTCGCCCTCCCGGATGCGGGCCGGTTCCCGGGAGAAAAGGCGGTCCAGCAGGGCGTCGTCGTCCGGGGAATCTTTTCCCCCGGCAAAGGCGATCCGGGCCGCGGCGTCAAGGAGGGGCCCCTGTAAGGCCGCGTCATCCCGGCCGGCGGTATAGGCCGCCAGTTCTTTGGCGGCTTCCTCCGTCCTGTCCTGTTCGATTAAAAGGGGGATGTACTCTTCCGCGAAGGAAGGGTCGCGCCGGCCCTCCTCGCGCTCGAATGCCTTTTTGTACCAAGCCAGGGCCTCGTCCGCCTTTCCGTCCCCCTGCCCGGAGGCGGCCCGTCTCAGCGTGGCAACGGCAAGGTTCCGGTACGCCCAGGCGTTTTCCCCGGCCTCGGCGGATTCTTTCCAGTACGCCTCGGCCTTTCCGGTTTCCCCCCGCTCATAAGCGATAACCCCCAGGTGATAAGGAGTGAGCCAGTCGCGCCTCTGTGCCTGTCCGGGGCCCGAATCTTCGCGGCTTTGCAGAAGCAGCGATTCCCACGCCGCGTCCACCGCGAAACTGCCCGGCCCATCCCCGGCCTGCCGAGGGGGAAGGCGCCCGTCGCGGATCAGGCAAGCCCAGGGCCGCTCGTCGTTGCCGATGGATTCGTCGGGGAAGGAAAGCCCCGCGGGGACGCCCTTGCCGGAAGCCGCGCCCGGCAACAACGGGCCGGTTTTCCCCGATGCCCGCATCCGTTCCAGGGCGCCCCAGCCGGTCCCCAGGGCAAGAATCTCGGCGCTTGCGCCGGCCCGCGCCCGGCCCGCTTCCAGGGCCTGTTCCA
>JAIRSL010000067.1 GCA_031255475.1 Treponema sp. | reverse complement strand
GCCGGGCATAGCCCGCCTCCTTATCCGGCTTTGATATTCAAAACATATTCGACATTCATTCATAAATATAGCACATAGAAATAAAAAAACAATAGATTATTGAAAAAAATACAATTTTTTTGCCGCATCAAGGTCCGCAGATTACGCAGGCCAATACAGACCCTCACGGACAAAAGGGGGGAAGGCGCGTGATCTTTTTCCGCGAATACGCTACAATGAAAATATGAAGGAAATTGGCCAGGTGACCGCCCTGAGGGGAGATATGGCGGAGATCAGGATTGAGCGGCTTTTGACGACCGGCGGGGGTTGCTGTATCGCCGAGACCTGTGAAACGGTGCGGCTTGAAGCGCGGAACAAATGCGGCGCGGGGGTTGGGGACTATGTCGGCGTTGTCTCGGATTACGACGGGTTCAGGTTCAGGGAAGTTATGAAATTTCTCGCCTGCGCGGCGTTTTTTATTGCCGGTATGGGCATCGGCAATTACCTTTGGTCCGCCCTTGGCCTGGGTTTCTGGAAGGGCCCGCTTTCCATCGCCCTGGGCGGCGTTATGGCCCTGGCTGTGTTTGCCCTGATCGGCTTTTTTTACCGCAAACGCCCGGCTTTTGTCCCTGAAGCTTACGAGCTTATCCCGCCGGGTCGGGCCGCCGGGCTTTTAAGGCGGACCCGTCTCCGGTACGCGGGGTTCGATTCGGAAAACGCGGAGCCGGGCGCGGTGGACTTTGAATAGCGATTGCGCTTGCGGGGCGGCGGCGGCTGCGCGGGGCGCGGAAGATGATGACCCTTGCGTGGCTTCTCAGGATAAACGCATAGGATTTTTTAACCACTGACAGACATTCACTTTGGTTCCCTGTCCGTGGTTTTTTCTCTTTTCCATTTCTATGTGTTTATCCTGCGGTCCCGGTGCAGGGTCACTGCATTTACTTTCAAATCTTTGAAAAATGACTAAATATTGAAGAGATTGCAACCGCCATGTCGAAGAAGTTAAAGAAGTTTTGAGAGAAAATTCACTCTTTTCGTTACTTTTTTGACTTATTCGACTTCGAGGTGGAATTTTCTTCAAGAGCATACTCCAGGAACAAGCTCAAATATCACGGATTTAGTGGATTTTTGGGGTAGAAATAGTAAATACAGAAGCCCTGCGGTCCCGGCGGAACAATTTGACAAAATGGAATACTTTCTGTATAATAAGCCTTCTGTATATAAAGTCCGGGAAAACTCCTGGGGCATCTCAAAATAATGTTCAAATAACGTCACGTCAATAAGGAGGGATGCATTGAATCTGTACAAAAAAATAGTCAATGTAATATGTACGGTATTTGAAGTCATCGCGGCCCTCAGTCTGGCTGCCATGCTGGTGGTGGTTACCATTCAGGTGGTGATGCGGTATTTCTTCAGCAACACACCGGGCTGGTCGGAAGAATTGGCCCGGCAGTTCATGATCCTCTTCTGTTTTATCGCCATGGCTCTGGGGGTGCGGGATAAGATACACATAGCCCTTACCATTATTGTGGACCGGGGCCTGAAAAAGTTCACCCTGCCCCTGGAGATAACCGGGAAGGTTCTTATTCTTGTCATGGGGATCATGATGAGCATCAATATGGGGCCCTATTTTACCAAACTGAAGGACAACCGCCTGCCCGGAACGGGCATTCCGGTAGGGTGGGAGTACCTTTTTCCCACCATGGTGGGGGTGCTTATCGCCCTGATTGCGGCGTATCAAATCTATGATCATGTAATATACGGGACCGATGAGGCCCGTATGAAACAGAGTGATTTTACCAAAAAGGATGCCACGTTATGACCGTAGATCCCGTTGCCATTACCCTTTTGCTGGGGCTTTTTGTCATTCTCATCGTCATTAAATTCCCCATCGCCTTTGCCCTTGCTTTTTCCGCCTTTGCCACCGCCGCGTACAAGGGAATCTCCCTGGGGGCCATTACCCAAAAAATGGTAAGCGGCGTGGATTCCTTTTCCCTCCTGGCGATTCCGTTTTTTATCCTTGCCGGGGAAATCATGAGCGCCGGGGGCATTTCCGACAGGATCGTCAAACTCGCGGATGTATTTGTCGGGCGTATGCGGGGCGGCCTGGCCATGGTCAATATCCTCGACAGCATGTTCTTCGGCGGCATTTCGGGTTCCGCAGTGGCCGATACGTCTTCTCTGGGGGCCATCGTCATTCCCATGATGAAGAAGCAGGGGTATGACGCGGACTATTCGGTCTGCGTCACCATTGCCAGCGCCTGTCAGGGGGTATTGATCCCGCCGAGCCACAACATGATCATCTACGCCGCGGCTATAGGGGGGCTTTCGGTAGGCAAGCTGTTTATGGCGGGCCTGGTGCCGGGACTCCTGTTGGGCATTGCCCTGGGGATAACCACCTACGTCATAGCGGTAAAGCGGAACTATCCCAAAGGCGGAAAATATACCTTTAAAGAAGCGGTTAAAATTATCATTGACAGCGGTTTGGGTATGTTCACTGCGGTATTGATCATCGGCGGCGTGTTCACCGGTATTGTTACCGCCAACGAATCGGCGGTGCTGGCCTGTATCTGGGGGCTTATCGTGGCGCTTTTCTTTTACCGGGAAATCACGCTGAAAGATGTGTGGCCCATACTGAAACGCACGCTACGCACTCTGGCCATGGTCATGACCCTGATCGCGGCGTCTTCGGCCTTTGGGTATATGATGACCATCCTCCGTATTCCTACACTGATTACCCAGGGGCTTTTGAACATAAGCCACAACCGGATCGTGCTGCTACTGCTCATCAACTTTGCCCTGCTTGTTCTTGGCTGCGTGATGGATATGGCCCCCCTTATCCTCATTGCCGCGCCCATACTGGTTCCGGTGGTGACTTCCCCTGCCATAGGCATGGACCCGGTACAATTCGGCATCGTGATGATGCTGAACCTTTCCGTAGGGCTCTTGACCCCTCCTGTAGGAACCGTGTTGTTTGTCGGCAGTTCCATCGGGGGAATAAAGATTGAGGAAACGGCGAAAGCAATGCTCCCGTTCTACGCGACGATGATTGTAGTGCTGCTGCTTCTGACCTTTGTGCCCGCTTTCTCCATGACCATCCCGAATATGATGTTTGGAAAATAGATGCGGTTTCCGTGCCGGCCCTGGGCCGGTAAAATATTTTGTTTGTATAGGAGGATTCGATGAAAAAAATTACGGCTGTATTTTGGGTATTGCTTGTACTGGTTGTCGCGGGCGTTCCGCTTTTTGCCGGGGGCGGATCTCAGGGCGCCGCCGGCGTTCCCAAGACCAGGGTGTTCCGTCTTGCGGATAATCAGCCGGACGGCTATCCCACCGTTTTGGGCGATTTGGCCATGGCGAAGTACGTGGAAGAAAAGACCGGCGGCGCTATCAAGATCGAAGTGTACAACAACTCCGTTCTGGGGGACGAAAAGACCACTATTGAACAGACCCAGACCGGGGACATTCATTTTATCCGTGTCGGTTTGAATCCTCTTTCTTCAATTAATCCCATTATGAACGCCCTGGCTATGCCCTTCCTGTTCCGTGACCGGGCGCACATGTTCAAGGTTCTTGACGGCTCCATCGGGGAAGAACTTCTTGGATCCCTGCAACAGCAGAATCTTCTTGGGCTCTGCTGGCTGGACGCGGGTTTCCGGAATTTCTACAACTCCAAAAAAGCCGTAAGCAGCCCCGCGGACATGGCGGGCCTTAAGATCCGCGTACAGGAAAGCGCCCTTATGATGGACATGATCCGCTACCTCGGCGCGTCTCCCACGCCCATGGCGTATGCGGAAGTATACCCCGGCATTCAGAACGGCATCATCGACGGCGCCGAAAACAACTGGCCTTCTTACATCACCGCGGCTCATTTTGAAGTTGCGAAGTTTTTCACCGTGGACGGCCACATGGCTTCCCCGGAGATGATCCTTATTAACACCGGCGTATGGAACAGTCTTTCCGACGCGGAAAAGCAGATCATTAAGGAAGGCGCTCTGGAAGGCGCGCGGGTGGAACGGGCCGCGTGGCTTGAAGCGGAAGTCAAGTACGAGCAGCAGGCCAGAGAAGCGGGAAGTACCATCACGGAGCTGACTCCCGATCAGCATAAACTCTTCCAGGATGCATTAGCGCCCCTTTATCAGCAGCCGGCTTACGCGGCCTATGCCGATATTATCGCGCGTGTCCGGGCCGTACAGTAATACCCGGTACTTGTAGGGAAGAATATTTTTAGTTTCTGACCGCACACCGGGCCTATGGTCCGGTGTGGTTTATTCGTAGCGAAGGTTTAATGCGCGAATGCGATTACTTAAGGATATTTAACCACAAAATCGAAGAAGGCGAATAAGTTTTTAAGAGAAACCCTTTTTCTCTCTTTCCTTTTTCGACTTTTTCGACCTTGCAGTTATTATATTATTTGTAAAGTAAACGTATATGGGTTTAATACCCCGGGCGCGCCCGCTATAAATCCGGGATCCGGCCCGGAAAGTAAAGGTGGTTATGGCAAACCATAAAAATCAGAAATGGGTATTTTATGATACCGTCGAAGCGGAAAAAGCGGACGCCGGGGTCATGCGTAAGGTACTGGCGTACTGCGATGAATTGATGTGCGTGGAAAACCGTTTTGATACCGGGGCGGAAGGGTCCGTGCACAGCCACCCTCATACCCAGATAACCTATGTGGCGGAAGGCCGTTTCCGGTTTACCATAGGCGGCGAGGAAAAAGAGGTGTCCAAAGGAGACACCCTCTGTAAACAGAACGGCATTGCTCACGGATGCGTCTGCCTGGAAAAAGGCGTTTTAATAGATTTTTTTACCCCCATGCGGAAAGATTTTGCGCATTGAGTTTCTATTTAAATTTTCACGTCCTGAATTTTTACGCCACGGTAAAAAGTTTTGACGGAAGAAAGTTTTGATGTTAAAGGAATGATTTGATGAAAGATGTTTTAGTAAAAGGAGGCTTTGAATGAAACCGATTACCGAAGCGGTAAAAACTATTTTGCGGCCGGAAAGAGTTTTGCAGTTCGGAGAAGGCAATTTTTTGCGGGCATTTGCGGACTGGCAGATAGACATCCTCAACGAAAAGACGGATTTTAACGGCAATATCGTTGTGGTCCAGCCCCTGGAACAGGGAATGGGGGATCTGGTAAACGCCCAACGGGGGCTTTACACCACGGTGCTGCGGGGTGTGCGGAACGGCGAAACCGTTGAGGAATTCCGGCCCGTTACTTCCCTAAGCCGCTGCCTTAATCCCTTTACCCAATTCGACGAGTATATCCGCTGCGCGGAAAATCCCGATCTGCGGTTCGTGATCTCCAATACCACGGAGGCGGGGATAAGCTACAACGCGGATGACCGGCTTTCGGACAGGCCCCAGCGTTCCTTTCCCGGTAAGGTGACCGCGTTTCTGTTCCGGCGTTTTGAGTATTTTAAGGGGGATCCGGCCAAGGCGCTGGTATTCATCCCCTGCGAACTGATCGATAAAAACGGGGACAAGCTCAGGGAAATCGTGGAACGGTACGCACAGGAATGGCGTCTGGGGGAAGCCTTCCGCGCCTGGCTTGATTCCTGCGATTTCTGCAACAGCCTGGTAGACCGGATCGTTCCGGGGTATCCGGCGGAAGAAGCCGCTTCTATCTGCGAAAAGCTGGGATACGAGGACCGGCTATTGGTAACGGCGGAAATCTTTCACCTTTGGGTTATTGAAACGAAAAACGACTATACCGGCGAACTCCCTTTTGCCCGCGCGGGGCTCAACGTGATACAGACCAAGGACATGAGTTTTTACCGCACACGGAAAGTGCGCATCCTGAACGGCGCCCATACTTCCGGCGTTCTCGCGGCTTTTCTCTACGGCCTTGATACGGTGGAACAGTGCGTCAAGGATCCGTTGGTTGCCGGGATGATGAAGCGGGCCATATTCGGGGAAATTATTCCCGGCATGGACGGCGACGGCGCGGCGCTGACCCAATACGCTGGCGACGTGCTTGAACGTTTCGCCAATCCCTACATTAAACACCGTATCCTTTCGATAGCCCTGAATTCGGTATCGAAATTCAAGACCCGCGTACTTCCATCTTTGACCGGCTGCTTTGCCAAAAAAGGCGTATTGCCGCCGGTTCTGACTTTTTCCCTGGCGGCTCTTATCGCCTTTTATAAGGGCGTTAATCCCGCGGGCCGCGAAATGACCGGGAGCAGAAACGGTGAGGCGTATCCGATTCAGGACGACGAAGAGGTAGTAAAGCGCTTTGCCGCTTTGTACGCCGCCTCCGGCGGGGCGGGAGAAATCGCCGCCGCTGTTCTTGCTTCCAAGGACTGGTGGGGAGAAGACCTCCGCGCCTATCCCGGACTTGAGGACGCGGTAAGCGCCTATCTCGCGGCGATTTTGGAGACCGGCATACGCCCGGTTATCGAGCGGCTTGCGGCGGAATCTTGAGGGGAACGGCCTGTTCCCCGGTGAGTTATCAAAGGCATAGGGAGTGTTTGCGGTGAAAGACCGGGCGGGAATTATACGTATTCATGAAGACGATAACGTTGGGGTGGCGATCCGGCCGCTTAAAAAAGGCGAAAGGATTGAAGCCGGGGGCATTGTCATTCAGGGGATTCCGGAGGATATTCCCGCCGGGCATAAAATCGCCCTTAAGCCCGTTGCCGCAGGTGAGCGGATAATCAAATACGGCTGTTCCATAGGGGCCGCTTTTCGTGCGATTCAGGAGGGAGAATGGGTACACACCCACAACCTCCGCACCCTGCTTTCAGAAACCCCGCAGTATCACTACCGGCAGTTGGAAAAAGACATTCCCGGCGGCGTTTCCCCGGCGGCGGGTCTGCCGGAGATCGGCGTGTTCAGGCGGCCGGACGGGCAGGCGGGGATCCGCAACGAGATATGGATCATCCCTACCGTGGGCTGCGTAAACCGTACCGCCGAGGCTCTGGCCCGCTGGGGAACCGGGGTATTCTCCGGCGGGGCCGTGGACGGCGTGTACGCCTGGGCCCACCCCTACGGCTGTTCCCAGATGGGGGACGATCACGAAGCCACCCGTACCATTCTGGCGGATCTGGCAAAGCACCCGAATGCCGGGGCGGTACTGATACTGTCACTGGGCTGCGAAAACAACACCGCCGCCGCGTTTAAAGAAGCGTTGGGGCCTTACGCCGCCGACCGCGGCCGTATCGCGTTTCTCACCGCCCAGGAAGCGGAGGACGAGATTGCTGAAGGCAGGCGGCTCCTTACCGCCCTGGCCGCCCATGCGGAAAAGGCCAAACGGGAACCGGCGGGATTTTCGGAACTCGTGGTCGGGATGAAGTGCGGCGGTTCCGACGGGTTTTCCGGCATCACCGCCAATGCTCTGACAGGAAAAGTGTGCGATGTCCTTGCCGGCGCGGGGGCTTCGGTTATACTGACCGAAGTGCCGGAGATGTTCGGCGCGGAACAGATGCTCATGGACCGCTGCGAAAACCGGGAAATCTTCGATAAAACGGTTTCGCTCATAGAAGACTTCAAGGAATATTACCGGTCCCATAATCAGGTGGTCTACGAAAATCCCTCGCCGGGGAACAAGGCCGGGGGTATCACGACGCTGGAAGAAAAATCCTGTGGCTGTGTACAGAAGGGCGGCAGGGCCCCGGTCCGCGGGGTGTACCGTTACGGGGACCGCATTCTCCGGGAATCCGGGCGGGGGAGGGGACTGGTCCTGCTTGAGGGGCCGGGAAACGACATCGTATCGGCTACGGCCATGACGGCGGCGGGGGCGCAAATCATCCTGTTTACCACAGGACGGGGCACACCTTTGGGAGCGCCGGTCCCGACAATCAAAATCGCCAGTAATACTGATCTGGCGCGGAAGAAGGCCGGATGGATCGATTTTGACGCCGGGGCCGTCCTGGAATCCGGTACGGATTTGTTGTGTCCCGATCTGCTGGGCCTAATCGCCGATGTCGCGTCCGGGCGCAAAAAAACAAAAAACGAATTAAACGGGTACCGCGAAATAGCGATCTTTAAGAACGGAGTAACGTTATAATTTTTTAATAGCAGGAGGAAAATTATGGAGCTGGAGAGTAAAACATTTATGGGCCGGGATTTTTTGCTGGAAACAAAAACGGCGCGGGATTTATATGACGAAGTGAAAGATGAGCCTATCTATGATTATCATTGCCATCTTATTACGTCTCAAATTGCGGAAAACAAGCGGTTCGCCGATCTTACGGAGGTCTGGCTTGGAGGGGATCATTACAAGTGGCGCGTGATGCGCGCCATGGGCATTGATGAGTCCTTCATAACCGGCGGGGCCCCGGCATACGAAAAATTTCTTGCATGGACGCGGACCGTGGAAAACCTGATAGGGAACCCTCTCTACCATTGGACCCACCTGGAATTGCAGCGTTATTTCGGCATTTATGAATCGCTTACCGAAAAAAACGCCCTGCGGATCTGGACAACGGCCAATGACCTGCTCCGGAAACCGGAGTTGTCCGTTAAAGGTATTTTCGAGAAATTCAAGGTCTATGCCGTCGGTACAACCGATGATCCCGCCGATTCCCTGGAATATCACGCGGCGATCGCCGAAGGGAAAGCGCCTATCGGCAGTATTACTACCAGGGTAATTCCTTCGTACCGGCCCGACAAAGCCCTGAACATTAATCTGCCCGGATTTGCCGCGTATATCAAAACCCTTGCCGGGGCAAGCGGCGCGGCCATAGATTCTGTCGCCGGCGTATTGGCGGCTCTGGAAAAGCGGCTGGATTTCTTCGTCGCCCGGGGCTGCCGCGCTTCGGATCACGCCCTGGAATATCCGCCCTTTGTTATCGCGCCGGACGGGGAAATCGAAAAAACGTTTCAGGATGCCCTGGAGGGAAAGGCGGTATCCCGTGAAGCGGCGGACGCTTATAAGACGAAGATCCTCTGCGCACTGGCGGGATTCTACGCGAAACGGAACATCGTTATGCAGCTTCACCTGGCCTCCATTCGCAGCGTCAGCGGCCGGATGTTGGAGCGGCTTGGGCCGGACACGGGCTACGACGGGGTACATGACCGCGAACAGAGCGCGAACCTTGCCGCCCTGCTTGACCGCATGGATCGGGCGGATTCCGGCCTGCCGAAAACAATACTGTACACCCTGAATCCTAAAGACTACTATCCGTTGGCTACGATTATGGGAGGCTTTCAGGACAACTGCTGCAAGGCGGAAAACCGGCAGGGCATACGGGGCAAGATGCAGCTCGGATCCGCGTGGTGGTTCTGCGATCACCGGGACGGCATGGAAGAGCAGATGCGCATACTTGCCAATGTCGGCGTATTGCCGGTCTTTGTGGGAATGCTCACGGATTCGCGCAGTTTCCTCTCCTATCCCCGGCATGAATATTTCCGCCGTATACTCTGCAACCTTATCGGACGCTGGGTTGAAAATGGAGAGTATCCTTCCGATTCGGATAAGCTGCGGGAAATAGTACGCAATATTTCGTTTGGAAACGCAAAGGAATATTTCGGCTGAAGCGTTGCCGTCACTAATCCTGCCGCCGTAGTTTTACAGGCGGGAGAAAGCGGCAACATATATCCGGGAACAGGGAGGCGAGACAAACGGCAGGATCGGCCGGAAATGTTCAAGGATACGTAACAAGAACAGCCGCCATTAGGCGGCCCTGAAACAAACCGCGTGGTACTACCGCGCGGTTTTTAATTGGGCAGTTATGCGCAATGTCCGTCAAAATACAGACAAATCCGGCGGCTTCGTTATCTTTAGTGCCCTGATTATTTATATGCGTTCTTCATGTAATTCACCCTTTTCCCGATTATTTCCCGTGAATATTCGGTTTTATCGTTATAATCAAACCCGTGGATTGTTCCCAATGTATCATTGACTGTTACTTCTACTCCGCTTTTTTTCAATTTTTCCGCATATTCTAAGCCTTCATCGTGCAGGCAGTCGAATTGAGCCACCTCAATATACGCGCCGGGCAAATTACTTAAATCTTCTGTCTCAATGGGCGAAGCATATTTTCTATCGTGTACATTGACTAAATAATGCCGCCACATTTTACTATTCAATTTTGAATTCCACATCGGCGTATCATGATATGTTTTCATTGAACAGGTGTCTTGTTTGATGTCAATCACAGGATAAATCAACATTTGAAATAATAATTGCGGCGCTTTCCTGTCCCGTATCAACTGAGTCAATCCGGCCGCCAATGCTCCTCCGGCGCTGTCACCGCATACCGCGATTTTTTCTATGTCTATCTTCAATTCATTGCTGTTTTCAATAATCCATTTGTATGCGGCATAGCAGTCTTCCAATCCATACGGAAACGGGTATTTTGGAACGAGTCCATAATCAATATAAACAACCTTGCAATTCACTTTTTTTGAATACTCACATATTAACCTTTTATGATAATCGGCGGCGTATAGCGCAAATGCCCCGCCGTGTATAAACAACAAACAGGGCATCCGTTCATTTTCAATTACGGGACTGAATATTCCCACCCTGATTTTTCTATTTTTATACGTATCAATTACGCAATATGAACTTTTCGTGTTATATAAATTATTCTGTCCTTGAAATAGTATTTTTGTACCTGCTTGCATCAGAGGCAGCAATAATTTATCCATGAAAATAGGCACGTTCAATTTTTGATAATCCGGATGAATATCGTACTTCATAGTTACTCCTTAGATATTAGGTAATTTTCACACAGAATGAGTATATTTTGATAATGCATTTTTGTCAATGCATCCAAAAAATTTTCCGGGACGCCGGACTGCGGGTAGAATGAGCCGTGGGAGCCATTAGGCCCCATAGCGGTTATAGGCCCCGTTATGTGCTATAACCTGATTGGTTTTGGTTTTCCGTATTGTCATATACGCTATATGCGGCATTTTTTAAGAACTTATCATTCTCAATGTCCTTATTTTTGTTATTTTATTGTAAACTCAATCTTTACCGGGTTGTGGTCTGAATTCCTGAAACCAAGGTCAACGGTAACAACATCGACAAGCTCTATGTTTGGAGAAAGGATAAAGCCGTCTATCACCCAATACTCGTTTTCTTCAGAGATGCCGTTGTAGGGTTTGTTAAGGCGGCGGCAACTCGGCGCGCTTGTGTCTGAGGCGAAAATCCAGCCTTCTCCAAGCAGGGCAGGATCAAGCACAACCGGATCCCAATAGTCACGATCTTTTATCGGAAAATTATCTTCCGCTCCGGGAAAATTCCGGTTAAAGTCCCCGCCCGCAACGCAATAATTCCCTTTTGCGTATTCCGCCAGAAGGAAGTCGAAGAGGACTCTCGTCTGGGCCAGCCTCCCTTCACCCGTGTCATAAGCCGCAAGATGAAGGTTGACGAGCACCAGTTCCGCATCCCCCGCGGGGAATCGTTCCACAAGAAAACAGTTTTTTTCCTGTGCAAGTCTGACCGGCCAGCCGTAGGGAACGGGCAGGGATATTCGCTCCGCGGAAAGGGGTGCGTAGTTACCCAGAGTTAAAATTCCGCAATCGACTTTACCATAAAAATCGGGAATCGGAACAGGGACAAAGAGGGTGCGGTAATTTGCGGCAAATGCGGCAGCTTTTCCTTTTGAAAGATATTCGGCCTCGTTTATTTCCCAGGAACGCCGTGAATGTATATCAACCTCCTGCAAAAAGATAAAGTCCGCGCCGCCTGCCTCAAGAAAGTTGTCAATTATACGGAGATTTTCTTCAACAGTTTTTTTGTCTTTAGGGCGGACGCCGGTTCCCCCATCCATGAAAAAATCCTGATCGGCATCGAGTGCGGCGTAGCCGATGTTCCATGTACAAATCGTAAGCATTTGTTCCATAGGAAACCGAGGTACTGAAAAGCTGCCCGTTATGGGGAGATCTTCCCGCTCCGGAGGACGGAATTCAGTCAGGGTAAGAACCAATAAAAAGGCCGCTATGCCAACAAGAGCGAAGGCGATAAAACCCAGAATAATTTTTATAAGAATTAGCATTATTTTGTTCATATTGATAGTAATCTAATAACATAAATTTATGTTCTTGTCAAGCCGTTTGTTGTTAATAAGAGATAAGTTTACCTCCCTCGGATAAGACAGGAGGATGAAATATACGATGTGTACGAAAGATCCGGCGTGGCCGGTGGTTATTAACGGCACGATGGCAGTGTCGAGGATACCTCGGGCTGCCGGATTATCTCCGCTGGACGGGTGTCGTCCGGACCTCACCGGTCATTTAAGGTGCGGACGCCGATTCCTTCTGGCTTCGGTGATGATGGGGTTATACATCCACGTTCTACTAATGTCTCGTTCTTTGGTAACTCACATTTCCTTCCTAATGCAATATACTTTTTGCGTTAAGAATTGCCGAGGGTACATTTTTAATATTTCACTAATGGAGGCTGTTCTAAAGTTGAAGTTTTGGAACAGCTTCATGCCATAATCCATTTTCCGTTTTCTTTTTGTATTTTTTTTACAGCCCCATTGCGTTGTTGACTTTTAGGCGTCACGGAATATATGATAGGACCATGGAGAAGACGCGCTGTCCCTGGTGTCTTTCGGATGACATTTATATTCGGTACCACGATAAAGAATGGGGCCGCCCCCTGAAAAACAGCGGGAAGCTCTTTGAGTTTCTTGTCCTCGACGGCGCCCAGGCGGGGCTGTCCTGGCTCACCATCCTGAAACGCCGGGAGGGTTACCGGGCGGCGTTTGACGGCATGGATCCGGAACGTATGGCCCGGTATGGGGAAAAGGACATTACGCGGCTTATGGGGGACGCCCGTAT